>NZ_MOAI01000020.1:0-133637 GCF_001976035.1 Ensifer sp. 1H6
TGGTATCCCAGGTCGGCACCTGCACGCCCTTGTAGCCGCAATCGGCAGCCCACTTGGTGATCGCCGCAAACGAGTTGAACGGCGCCGCATCCCCGGCAAACTGCGCAAGAAACAGACCGGGGCCCTTGATCGTTTTCATGATTTTTCCTCGTCTAAGCTGCCGTGACCGGATCGATGTCACGCTGAAGAGGCGCCGGACACAGGGTTGGCCAAGCGCGATTGTGACCTGAAAAATGGGTGCGAAAGGAAAAGGCGCGCCCGACCGACGGGCGCGCCTGGCTTATCAGAACGGAGAATCCGGGAAGTAGAACTGCTCGGCATTGTCCTTGGTCACCAGCGTGGCGTCGAGGATGTATTCGCCGCTGACCGGGACCTGGTCGTAGAACTTGGCAGCCGTGAGCTGCATTGCGGTTGCGACCATCGCCGGCGGATAGAGCACGTCGACCGGGACCATCTTGTCGCCGTCCATGACCTTCTTGATCATGTCCTTCGAGCCGGCACCGGCAACGATGTACTGGATATCCGTGCGCTTTGCCTGGCCGATGGCTTCGAGTACGCCGACTGCCATGTCGTCGTCCTGGCACCAGACCACGTCGATCTTCGGGTATTTGGTCAGGTAGTCCTGCATGACGCGGAAGGCGTCGTCGCGGTTCCAGTTGCCGTACTGGCGGTCGAGAACCTTGACGTTGGAACCGGCAATGCCCTTGTCGAAACCATCCTGGCGCTGCTGGTCGATCGGGATCGGCAGACCGCGGATAACGACGACTTCGGCATCCGGCGTCGTCTTCTTGATATATTCGCCCGCGACCTGGCCGAGCGCCGGGTTGTTGCCGGCGACATAGAGATCGCGGATCGAGCTGTCGTTGACCGACGGGGCGCGGTCGACGAGCGCGACAAAGGCGCCGGAATCCTTGACCTGCTGGATGGCGTTGACGAGCGGATCGGGATCCGACGGCAGGATGACCAGCGCGTCCAGCCCCTGAACCGCAAGGTCCTGCACGGCGTTTGCCTGGGTGGCTGCGTCGGGCGATGTCTTGACGATGACGTTCAGGCCCGGATGTTCCTGCATCAGCAACTTGGCGACGCGTTCCGCATGGAACACGACGCCGGCCGTCCAGCCATGGTCGGCTGCCGGGATCGATACGCCGATGGTCACCTTCTTGTCCTGCGCAAAGGCGCCGGGTGCGGCGCCTGCAAATGCCGCCACGGCGGCAACGGCCAGGCCGATAATTTTTTTACGCATAGTCTCCCTCCCAAGAGTTCCATGGGGCATAGCTTGCAATGAAACCGGGCTCGCCCCAACGGCCCGGCCAATCTCATGTGCGGCGCATCAGCGACCGCTGCACCAGCATGGCGATGATGATGATCGCACCCTGGATGGCGCCGATCAGGTATTCGCTGACGAAATTCGAAAGCAGCATGATGTTGCCGACGATCTCCAGGATGAAGGCACCGCAGACCGTGCCCCAGACACGTCCGACGCCGCCTCTGAGCGCCGTGCCGCCGACGACCACGGCGGTAATCGCCTGCAACTCCCAGAGAATGCCGGTGGTGGCCGACGTCGAGCCGAGGCGTGGCACATAGAGCAGGACGGCGACGGCGACGCAGAGGCCCTGGATCACATAGGCGATGGTGCGAACCTTATTGACCGAGATGCCGGAGTAACGGGCCACGTCCTCGTTGGAGCCGACCGCAATGACGTGACGGCCATAACGCGTGCGATAGAGCACGAAGGCAGCAATCGCGGCCGTCACGAAGATGATGATGATCGGCACGGGAACACCGGCGACCGATCCGAAATAAACTGGCCGGTAGATCTGCTGCAGTTCGCGGTCCTGTAGGGTGATCGCGCCACCTTGCGACAGCCAGGTGGTCAACCCGCGATAGATGCCCATGGTGCCGAGCGTGGCGATGAAGGGTTCGATCCGGCCGACGGTGGTGATGAGCCCGTTGACGAGCCCGCAGGCAGCCCCCAGCACCAGCGCCAGGATCGCGGCGCAGATCAGCATCAGCACGGGGTCGGCGATGACGCCGCTGTTTATGAACAGGATCATCAGGCTGGCGACGAAGGCGACCATCGAGCCGACGGAGAGATCGAGCCCGCCCGACGAAATCACATAGGTTGCACCCAGCGCGATGATGGCGATGAAGGCGCTGCGCGTGATGACGTTCAGCAGATTGGCGACGGAAATGAAGTTCGGATTGGCGAAGTAGCCAAGGATGAGCAGCAGTGCCAGCGCGACAAAGGGGGCGATCGCCGCCATGTCCCAGTCTCGCGAGGTTCGCGGCGCCTTCTGCGTTTCGGTTGCAACATTCGTCATGATCGTCTCCCGCGCTTACGCGGCCTCCCCGGTATTGGCGCCTGTCGCAAGAACGACGATCTCGTTTTCGTTCATCTTGTCTCCCGTAACTTCGCCGACGATATGGCCCGCCCGCATGACCAGGATGCGGTCGGAAATACCGATCAACTCCGGCATTTCAGAAGAAACGACGATGATCGACCGCCCCTCCTCTGCGAGCTTGGCGATGAATTTGTAGATCTGCTCCTTGTTGCCGATGTCGATGCCGCGCGTCGGCTCGTCGATGATGACGATCTCCGGATCGAGCATCATCATTTTGGCAAGCAGCAGCTTCTGCTGGTTGCCGCCGGACAGCTGCCCGGCAAGGATATCCTTGCGGCCGGTTCGGATGTCGAACTCGCGGATCGCCCCGTCGAGCGCGTCGGCTTCCTTCTTGCGGTCGATCTGCAGGGTTTTGACGAAGCGGGACAGCGACGCAAGCGTCAGGTTGACCCTCAGATCCTTGGTCAGCAACAGGCCCTTGCCCTTTCGGTCCTCGCTTAGATAGACCAATCCGGCCTTGAGGCTCGCCTCAACGCTCGAGAAATTCACCGTCTGGCCGTGATGCCTGATCCGGCCATGACCCGGACGAAGCCCGGCAATGCCCTCCATCAACTCGGTTCGGCCGGCGCCGACAAGCCCGGCAAAGCCGAGGATCTCGCCCTTGCGCAATTGAAAGGTGGCGTTGCGCGCGAAGCCCGGCACCGAAAAGTCTTCGATCTCGAGCACGACGTCGCGTGCAGGCCCACCGTGGCGTTCGGGGTAAAGTTTTGCGACATCGCGCCCGACCATCAGCCGCGCCATGTCGGCCGGCTGCAGCTCGGCGGCAGCGTGCCCAGCAACGACCCGGCCGTCGCGCAGCACCGTCACCCGGTCGGCGATCTCCTTCACCTCCGGCAGTCGGTGCGAAATATAGAGAACGCCGACGCCCTTGGCGCGGATATCCTTGATCACTTTGAGCAGCGCTTCAGTTTCATGCGGCGTCAGGGACGCCGTCGGCTCGTCGAAGATCACCACCCGGTGCGGCACCAGCAGCACCCGCGCGATCTGGACCAGCTGGCGCTGGGCGATCGACAGACGGCGCACAATGGTCCTTGGGTCGAGATCGGCACCGAGATCACGGATCGCTCTGGCCGCGCCATCGTTCATGGCCCGGTCGTCGACGGAAAGACCTTTGCGCAGTTCGCGGCCGAGATAGATGTTCTGCGCCACCGTCAGATCCGGTGCGAGCAGGATTTCCTGGTGAACGAGGACGATGCCGGCCTGTTCGGCATCGACAGGGCCGGAAAAGCTCACCGGTTTTCCATCGATCGCCAGCTCGCCCCGGGTCGGCAAATGGTTGCCGGCCAATATCTTCATCAGCGTGGATTTGCCGGCGCCGTTTTCGCCGATGATGGCGTGGACTTCGCCGGGCCGCACGGACACATCGATGTCGCGCAGCACCTCGACGATGCCAAACGTCTTTGAAATGCCCCTCGCCTCGAGGACGGGTGGCGCACTCTGGGATGCCGCAGCCGTCATGTGGCGACCGCAATCGTCAAGCCACGCCCCATAGGGTCGGCCGCCACGCCCCGTGCTCGGGCACGAACGCAACGAAACAATGTCATAAGAATTCCTCCGGAAGTACTGCTAACCCATTTTCTGAGGTACGTAAATCAGAATTTGTTTTTCAGCCTGTTGATTTCGAACGGCGAGGCCAAAAGCCAAAGAGAGAGCCCCGAGGCAGCGCAGCGTCAGCACGGACGATCGGTTTTAGGAAGAGAGAAGCTCAGCTGCAGCCGACCCGATGCGGGGCTCCAGACAGACGATCAGCCAGTCCGATGATGGCATGGCCGAGTGCGCGCGCGCTGTCAGAGGGGGCGATTGGCACACACGCCGCATGGCCGGATACGCGTGCGCCTAGAAGCGCGAGAAGCCTTTCAGCGGTGGCATGATCATGCCACGTCCGTCACCCATGAACTGGGACACGCCTCTCGCCACCTCCTCGCTCGGATCGCCGTAGACTTCGAATTTTTCGACGGTGCAATGCGCAGACACGCTCTGAATATGCGCATCCGACATCTGCCAGTGGCGCAGGACATCGGCGGAATTTCGGTAGAGCTGGTAGCTGACCGCCCGCATTTCTGTCTCGTCGATGAACGTGCGGACCATCAATTGTGGAGCGTTCTCTTCCACGAAGTCGACCGCTGCCCGCACCGCTTCACGGAAGGGCTGCAGATGCCCGGCTTTGATCTTCATGACATTTCGAAAGAGTAATTGGTCGGTCATCATGTTTCTCCATAGCGCTGTACGGAGTGCCTTATAGAAACTCAAGCATAGTTGAGGTCAATGGGCGCGATCTGTCGACGGCAAGATCTTGCATCAGACTTTGGTCTTGCAGGGCGGGCCGGCGGCACGCCGCATGATTGCGCTGAGCACCAGCGAAACAGCTTCACGTATTTCTTGTGAATGAGAACCGTCGAATTCAGCTAGCTTTCGCCGCGCACCCAACGTTGGAGGACGGCGGGCGCCCCACCGAATGTTTCGAGACATTCGGCGATCGACAAGGGAGGAACAATGTCGAAACTTTCAGCCGACCGACGGACTTCGAAATCGCGCACGCCGAACCTGCTCGGGACCCTGACCATGGGTCGACGCGCATGAACATACACAATCCCACCGCCGCGCCAACGCGGCCGACCGAACTCGTGCTCGGCCTCGACGATCGCCCCTCGCCGCCGATCGCCTTTCTTGCAGCGCTGCAGCATTTGCTGGCAATCATCGTGCCGATCGTCACGCCAGGCCTGCTGATCTGCCAGGCACTCGGTGTCTCTCCTCGCGACACGAACATGATCGTGTCGATGTCCTTGGTCATCTCGGGGATCGCAACCTTCGTTCAATGTCGCCGTTTCGGCCCGCTCGGCGCGGGCCTGCTGATCGTTCAGGGAACAAGCTTCAACTTCGTCGGCCCGTTGATTGCCGGCGGTGTGTTGATGGTGAAGCATGGGACGCCGGTCGAAACCGTGATGGCGTGCATATTCGGCGTCGTCATCGCCGGATCCTTCATCGAAATGGGCCTTTCGCGCGTGCTGCCCTTCGTCAAGCGCCTGATCACCCCTCTCGTCACCGGCATCGTCGTTCTGATGATCGGCCTTACCTTGATCAAGGTCGGCCTGATCAGCATGGGCGGAGGCTTTGCCGCAATGTCGCAGGGCACCTTTGCCAACGGCGAAAACTTGCTGCTGTCAGGCGTTGTGCTTGGGCTTATCATTGCGCTCAACCGCATTCCGGTCGTCTGGGTCCGCAGTAGCGCCATCATGCTGGCGCTCGCCGCCGGTTATCTGCTGGCGGCATGGATGGGTAGCCTCGACTTTGCCGGCGTGCATCAGGCAGCCTGGTTCCAGGCGCCGGTGCCGTTTCATTTCGGCGTCGACTTCTCGTGGTCGCTGTTTGCGCCGATGGTGGTCATCTATCTCGTCACATCGCTTGAGGCGATCGGCGACATCACCGCCACCAGCAAGATCTCGCGCCAGCCGGTCGAAGGTCCGCTTTGGATGGAGAGGATCAAGGGCGGCGTTCTCGTCAACGGCGTGAACTCGCTGCTGGCGGGCATCTTCAACACCTTCCCAAGCTCGGTGTTTGCGCAGAACAACGGCATCATCCAATTGACCGGAGTCGCCAGCCGTCACGTCGGCATCTACATCGCTGCCGTGCTGGTCCTGCTAGGGCTGTTCCCGACGGTGGCCGGCGTCATCCAGGCCGTGCCGGAACCGGTGCTCGGCGGTGCCGTCATCGTCATGTTCGGCGCGGTTGCAGCCTCCGGCATCAACATCCTTGCCGGCGTTCATCTGGACCGCCGCGCGCTTCTGATCATCGCCATCTCGCTTGCCCTCGGGCTCGGCGTCTCTCAGGTTCCCGAGTTCGTCACGCATATGCCCCGGGCGCTCGCGGACGTCCTGGAATCAGGTGTGGCAACCGGCGGCATCTGCGCGGTCTTCCTCAACTGGCTTCTGCCCGAGCGCCAGGAAGAAGTCATCGACTGACAACAAGGGGATCGCCACCCCAACCGCCCGCTCGTGCGAGCGGGGCCGGTTGGGGTCACCTTCGAGAGGTCAGTGCCTGCTCGGCGCGAAACTGACGGTGGCACCCTCAATCGTGGAAGCCGCAGCAAACAGGCCTATCAAGGGCGAAGGTTCTTGCGAGCTCACATCATAGATACACGGTGCTGCAAAAACCGCCGCTCCAAGTGCGATGATGATCATCAGCTTCATTGGATCCTCCGATGGCGATGCGCAAGCATCGCCCATTCCTTTCCATTCATCGTTTTAGGCGACCGTCAGCTCGACGTTGATGTTGCCGCGCGTCGCCTTCGAATAGGGGCAGGTCTGATGCGCCTCTTCGACAAGAGCTGTCGCCAGCTCCCGCTCGATACCCGGAATGTTCACCTTCAGCCGGGCCTGCAGCAGATAGGCGCCGTCGGTCGATCCGAGATCAATCTCGGCAGCCACGGAGAGATCTGCAGGAAGCTTGACGTCGCGCTTTCCCGCCGCTTTGCCAATGGCGCCAATGAAGCAGGCCGACCATCCGGCCGCAAAGAGTTGCTCGGGATTGGTCCCGGCATGGGCGCTTCCCGGTGGCGAGAGCTTGATGTCCAGCCGCCCGTCGTCGCTGCGCGAAGCGCCGTCGCGACCGCCACTGGTATGCGTCCTGCCGGTGTAGAGAACCTTGTCGACCTGTGTCATGGAACACTCCGTTGTTGTGTCGCTTGTGGCGACTGCGTTGACGGAGGGAGATTTGACCGGCTGAGGTATCCGGCATGTTTCCGAAAACGCCGGAAATGTACCAAAGCGTAGCGGTGGTCGCTCCGGACACCCACTGCATGTTTCCTTAAATCCTATTCGATTTGAGGATAAAAACATGCAGCAATTCAAAGTGCTACAGCGACCTTGGCGCGTCTAATAAGACGCGCGGCGCTGTAGAGCGACAAACCGCTTCGGCGAGCCTTGCCCGCGATATCAGCGGATGACGACCTCCGCCGCCAAACCGCCGCCGGCACGATTGTAGAGCCGCACCGAGCCGCCGATGGCCCCTGCCAGTTGCTGGGCGATCGCAAGTCCGAGCCCGGTGCCGCCCGTCTCCCGATTGCGGGACTGTTCGAGCCTGAAGAACGGCTGCATCGCAGCCTCGAGCATGTCGTCCGGAATGCCCGGCCCCCGATCCATCACCGTGATGGCGACCTCACCATTTTCCCGTCGCTCGACACTGATCTCGGCAGCGCCGGCAAATTTCAGCGCGTTGTCGATGAAGTTGGAGAGGATCCGGCGCAACGCATGCGGCTTGACGGGTATCGTCCCGTCAACGGCACTGACGACGGCCACGGACTTTCCGGTGTCCTGATAATCATAGGCCAGGCTGTCGATAAAGGATGCGAGGTCGATGCGGGAAGTCTTCTCGACATTGCCGTGCGCACTTCGGGCGTAGGCAATACCGTCCTGAACCAGTCGTTCGATCTCGCGGAGATCCTGCACCAGCTTATCCCTTTCAGGCGATTCATCCGCCATGTCGGCGCGAAGCCGCATGCGCGTGATCGGCGTCTGGAGATCGTGGGAAATGGCGGCAAGGATCTGCACGCGCTCTTCGAGATAGTGGGCGATCCTGTCGCGCATGGCATTGAAGGCCCGGGCGGCATGCGCGACTTCACGTGGGCCGGCCTCGCTCAACGGCGCGGCCTTCCTGTTCGGGTCCAGCGCATCGGCGGCAGCGGCAAGATCGCTCAAAGGGCGGATGACCTGATGCACGGCAAACCAGACGCAAAGGAGCAGAAGCGCCATCTGGGTCGCCAGCACGTAAGGCAGCCATTCGGCGATCGGCATGACGCCCCGTGGCGTCACGTCTATCGTCAGGGGCGCGCCGTCGCTGAGCGTCAGGTGGGCCTGCAATCTCTTGTCCTCACCTGGGATCGCCTCCACGTGCACGGGAAAGCGATGCCCGGCCGCCTCCTCGATCTTGGTAGCGATCTCCGCACCACGGGTGGTGAGATCCGGCACGCCGGGAAGGCCGGGCCCCAGCACGAAACGATAGCTGCCGCGGCTGAGACGATCGAGCCAACCCGCTCGCTCGCTCGCCGGCAGCCGATCGAGAATGGCGATCGATGTGGCAACATCGGTTTCGAGCGTGCCAAGCATGACCGCCTTCGCCGACATGTAGCGTTCGAGAAACAGGACGCTGAAAGAAAGGCCGTAGGCGATTGCGAGACCGAGGAGAAGAACGAGAAAAAGCCGAGCGCGTAAGGTGCTCGGCCAATACCAGCTGACAGTCGATGTGACGCCCAAGCTCATTGCCTGGGCTCCGAGATCTCGACCGGAACGGAAAAGACGTAACCTTCGCTGCGCAGGGTCTTGATGTAGGTCGGCTCACGCGCATCGTCACCGAGCCGCTGGCGAAGACGGCTGACGAGAAGATCGATCGAGCGATCGAACAGCTCGGCGTCGCGCCCCTGGGTCAGATTGAGAAGCTGGTCACGGTTGAGCACGCGCTGCGGATGATCGATGAAGACACGCAGCAGCCGGTATTCGGCACCACTCAAGGCGATCTCCGTGCCCTGCCTGTCGAGAAGGCGGCGGCCGACCGTGTCGAGCTGCCAGTCGCCAAAGGTCAGCAATTGACCCGCCTCAGTGATCTGCAGGTTCGGAGGCAGCATTCGGGTTCGGCGCAGCACCGCCTTGATGCGTGCCAAGAGCTCGCGCGCAGCAAATGGCTTGGGCAGATAGTCGTCCGCTCCCATTTCCAGGCCGATGATCCTGTCCATCTCATCGCTGCGAGCCGTCAGCATCAGGATCGGCGTCGCCTTGTGCTTGCCGGCGCGCAGCTCCCGGCAGAGGACCAGTCCGTCGTCGCCGGGCATCATCACATCGAGCACGATCAGATCGACGGTGTTGGCTTCCAGAAAGGCGCGCATCTGGCGGCCATCCGCGGCAACGGCCGTGCGCAGCCCGTTCTTCTTCAGATAACTCGACACCAGCTCGCGAATTTCGCGATCGTCGTCGACGACCAGGATGTGATCGACGTGTTCCATATCCGACTTCCCACTCCCCTATGCACTCAGCCAACAGCGCCTGATGCCTTTAGACCCAAGGCGGCTTGCGCGAGGCAGGCATCCACCAGGTCACGCGCCCTGTTGCCGACCATCGTCGGTCTAAAAGCGATCCACGTCCATAACCGCCTGTGCGAACGCCTGCGGCGCTTCCTGCGGCAGGTTATGCCCGATGCCGCCGCTGATGGTACGATGTTCGTATTTTCCGGAAAACTTGCCGGCATAGGCGGCGGGCTGCGGATGCGGCGCGCCGTTGGCATCGCCTTCCAGCGTGATGGTGGGAAGCGAGATCTTCGGTCCCACGGAAAGCCGCTTTTCGTAGGCGTCGTATTTGCGTTCGCCTTCCGCCAGGCTCAATCGCCAGCGATAATTGTCGATGACGACGGCGACATGGTCGGGATTGTCGAAGGCTTCAGCCGAACGCTCGAAGGTCGCATCATCGAATTTCCAGGTGGGCGAGGCGGTCTGCCAGATCAGCTTGGCAAAGGCGCGCCGATTTTCCTCGTAGCCCAGCCGCCCGCGCTCGGTGGCGAAATAGAACTGGTACCACCAGGCAAGCTCGGCGCTGGGCGACAATGGCTTCCTGTTGATTTCCTGGCTTCCGATGAGATAGCCGCTCACCGAGACCATCGCCTTGCAGCGCTCCGGCCAAAGTGCCGCCATGATATTGACGGTGCGTGCGCCCCAGTCGCAACCGCCAAGCACCGCCTTTTCGATGCCCAGCGCATCCATCAAGGCGATCATATCCGCCGCGATCGCCGATTGCTGGCCGTTGCGCGGCGTATCCGGCGAAAGGAAGTGCGTCGTTCCGTAACCGCGCAGGTAAGGCACGATCACGCGGTAGCCGGCTTGAGCAAGCAAGGGCGCGACGTCGACATAGGTATGAATGTCATAGGGCCAGCCGTGCAGCAGCAGAACAGCCGGCCCATCGGCGGGACCTGCCTCCGCGTAGCCGACTTTGAGCACGCCGGCCCGGATCTGCTTGAGTGCGACAAAGGAGGTGTGTGTGCCGGGCTTGATGTCAGGCAGCCGTGCGGCGGACGCTTGCCCCGACTGCGCCATCGCGGCACCCGCCATGCCAAGCTCGACCGCAGCAATGGTCATGGCAGCCACCCCGAAAAACTTGCGGCGTTCATGGTTGATTTCGTCAGACATCGGCCTCTCCTTTTTGAACCCAAGCACAATGGGAGAAAGATGGGCCGCTTGTATCCTGCGTGTGTCGCGCCCGCCCGATCTTGAATACCAATGTAGCGCCGACCCGCCCGGATACAGTCTGATACAAAGACGCCTTGCGACCAGCCAACTCGATCCGCCGGCGCGTGTCTGATGGCTGATCATCGGCAGCCGATTTGTATCGCTCTGTAGCAGGCCGGGCTACGCCTACATCCCGGTACATTTTCATACCTGAGCGGACACATGCGGGATACGTCGCAAAGACCAGATGCGATCCGTTGCTGGTCAAGGCACATCGCCGTCCAGAGCCCGATCAATCGGTTCAAAGGAAACGATGATGACGCTTCTCATCATAGCCTATCTCGGAGGCGCGCTGACGATCTTCAGTCCGTGCATCCTGCCTATCCTGCCTTTCGTTTTCGCACGCGCCGAACAGTCCTTCCTCCGAAGCACGCTGCCGATGCTTGCCGGCATGGCCATCACCTTTGCGCTTGTCGCCACCCTGGCAGCCATCGGCGGCAGCTGGGCCATCCATGCCAACGAATATGGCCGCATTGCCGCGATTGCCTTGCTTGCGGCGTTTGGCGCAAGCCTGCTGTCACCGCGGATCGCCAGCGCGCTTTCACAGCCCGTCGTCGATTTCGGCAACCACCTGATGAGGGCCACCGGCCATGGGCGCGCGACGCCCGATGTGGCCGGTTCGTTTGTTCTCGGCATCGCGACCGGCCTGCTCTGGGCCCCTTGCGCCGGGCCCATCCTTGGTCTGGTCCTGACCGGCGCGGCACTGCAGGGTGCCAATCTTGCGACGACATTCCTGCTGCTTGCCTATGCTGCCGGTGCGGCCACCTCGCTTGCCACAGCCATGTTTGTCGGCGGAAAGGTTTTCGCCGCCATGAAGCGGTCGCTGGGGATCAGCGAGCGCATTCGCCAGGTCCTGGGTGCCGCGGTGCTCGCCGGCGTTGCGGCAATCGCGCTCGGCCTCGATACCGGCTTGCTGGCCCAGCTTTCCTACGCCAGCACGGCATCCCTGGAACAGACCGTGCTCGAAAAGCTCGATACCAAAGCCGCTGGCGGACCATTCTCCGCGGCTGCCGACAAGGGCGTGGACGTCGCATCGGCCGATACGACCCGCCCCTTTCAAAGCGACCTGCCCGTCGAAGGCGCTGCACCATCGCTTGATGGAGCGGTGGAGTGGCTGAACTCGCCGCCGCTCACCGCGGAAGCCTTGCGGGGGAAGGTGGTGCTCGTCGATTTCTGGACCTATTCCTGTATCAACTGCATTCGCACCGTCCCCTATGTCCGCGCGTGGGCGGAAAAATACCGGGATCAAGGCCTCGTCGTCATCGGCGTGCATGCGCCTGAATTCGCCTTCGAGAAGAAGATCGACAATGTCCGCAAGGCGGTCAGCGATTTCAACATCGGCTATCCCGTCGCCATCGACAACGACTACCGCATCTGGCGCGCCTTCGAGAACAGCTACTGGCCGGCCCATTACCTGATCGATGCCAAGGGGCAGATCCGCTACCATCATTTCGGCGAGGGCAATTACCCGCAGACGGAGAAGGCCATCCAGGACCTGCTCAGAGAAGCCGGTAGCGACATGGCGGCGAGCAGGCCGGTAGTGCCCGAGACCAAGGGCGCTGAACTCGGCGCCGACCTCAACAATATCCGCTCAAGCGAAACCTATCTCGGATACCAGCGCGCTTCGAACTTCGCCTCCAACGAGAGCCTGAGCGCCGATGCGGCGCGCAAATACACGGTCGCCGAACCGGGTCTCAACGAATGGGGCCTCACCGGCACCTGGACCGTCGGCCCGGAACAGGCAACGCTCGACGAGCCGGGAGGCGGCATCGCCTCGCGTTTCAGCGCCCGCGACCTGCATCTCGTTCTTGGGCCGGGAGCGGCCGGAAAGCCGGTCCGCTTTCAGGTGACCATCGACGGCAAGGCGCCGGGCAAGGACCACGGCGCCGATATCGACGTCAATGGAAACGGCACGGTCACGGCAACAAGGCTTTATCAGTTGGTGCGCCAGGCAGGCGACGTCTCGGCGCGCAACTTCAGCATCCGGTTCCTTGCCCCAGGCGTTCAGGCCTACGCCTTCACCTTCGGCTGAGACCTCGAGACATGTTCAAACCTGCCAATCGCCATCAACCCGACAAGGAGTGAAATCCATGAACCGTCATCTTTCCACCCTCGCGCTCGCCCTCTTCACCAGCGCGATTGCCTTTGCGGCCCAGGCAGCCGAGGTCCAGAATATCGTCATCGTTCACGGTGCATTGGCCGATGGCTCCGGCTGGCGCCAGGCAACCGAAATTCTCGAGAGGCGGGGCTATGCCGTGACGATCGTTCAACAACCCATCACGTCGCTGGCGGATGACGTTGCCGCCACCAACCGCGTGCTCGATCTGCAGCATGGTCCGACCTTACTCGTCGGGCACAGTTATGGCGGCATCGTCATCACCGAAGCCGGCAACCGTGCCGACGTCGCAGGCCTCGTCTATGTCGCCGCCTTCCAGCCCGACAAGGGCGAAAGTCTGCTCGCCCTCGCCAGCTCCAAACCGGCCGGCGGCATGAACATCAGGGAGACCAAGGACGGAAAATACCTCTATCTCGACCCAAGCGCCTTCGCCGCCGATTTCGCTGCGGACCTTCCGAAGGACGAAGCGGCATTCCTTGCAAAATCTCAGGTCTTTGCCGCCAAGGCGGCGTTTTCGGCCAAGGTCGACGATCCGGCCTGGCGAACCAAGAAGAGCTGGTCGATCGTGGCGACGCAGGATCGCGCGATCAATCCCGATCTCGAGCGCGACATGGCCAAGCGGGCGAACAGCGAGGTGACGGAGATCACGGCGAGCCATGCCGTCTTTGCCTCTCAGCCGGAGATGGTTGCTGATGTCATCGAAAAGGCAGCCAAACAGCTCGGCCAGTAAGTCGATGCACGGCAACTGACGTGCAAACATCTGGCTGCAGCGTTTATCGCAATTGGTCCGGGCGTTGCAGCGCCCGGCCGAGCATTCCTTCACTCGTTCGGGAACCTGGACGGCTCGAAGCCGTTAGTTGGGATCGATAAAACGAGGGCAAGGACATGAGCTTCGATCAACTCGTTCCGGCGCCGGATCTCGCAGCCAAGGGCAAATCGCCCTTTCCCGGCGAAACGGCTGAGTACAGAAAGGCGCGGCAGGCTTTGCTGCGCGAAGAAATCGAGTTCCGGCGGCAGATGACGCGGCTGGTCGAGCTGCGGCGGTCGCTGCCGGATGGGCCGGTGATTGAAAAGAATTATCGCTTCAAGGATGCCAACGGCAACGACATCGGCCTGCTCGACCTCTTCGGCGACAAGCAGACGCTTGTCACCTATTTCTGGATGTACGGGCCAGAGCGCGCACACCCCTGCCCGATGTGCACGAACTGGCTCGGCGCAGTGAACGGCAATGCCGCCGATATCAAACAGCGGGTGGCGTTGAAGATCCTCGGCCGCAGCCCCGTCGAGCGCCAACTGGCGTTTGCCCAGGAGCGCGGCTGGCGAGACCTCGATTTCGTCCAGACCGTCGGCGACGACTATGCTCGGGATCTCGGCCTCATCAATGCGGACGGAAGCGAAAACCCGGCGCTTGGCGTCTTCAAGCGTGAAGGCAATGCCGTCAGGCTCTTCTGGGCAAGCGAGATGACGATGGAGATGGCCGACCCCGGTCAGGACCCAAGGGATGCACCCGACATCGCCTCGCTCTGGTCGATCCTGGACCTGACGCCGGAGGGTCGCGGCACAGACTGGTATCCGAAGCTCAGCAACTGACGATCGACACCAGACCGAGTTAGAACGACTGGAACCGGTCGCTGTTCGCTGTGGCAGACCCCGTGACGATCAGGAGAGCTGATTGCATCGAAATGTTTTCAACTCCGCAAGATTTGTCTGCCCGTTCGTGCAAATCTTTTCGCTGTGGAGAGCGGAGAGGACACGAACATGCGTAAAGATCTGCCGCAGCGGGAATTACGGACCTATCCCGGCGCCGACGGACGCACCGTAACGAGCCCGCCCGTTCCGCGCGACGTTGCCGAGGTTCTCGCGCGCCACGCCGAGCCAATACAGGCGCGCCTCCTGCAGGTTCGCGATCTCATCTATGCCCTGGCAGGCGAGACCGATGGGGTCGGTCCGTTGACCGAGACACTCAAATGGGGAGAGCCGGCCTATTTGACGGAGGCAAGCGGAAGCGGAACGACCATCCGGCTCGGCGTCGCCAAATCAGCGCCCGAACGTTGCGCTGTGTTCTTCAATTGCAGGACGACGCTCGTCGAAACCTTCCGCATTCACTTTGCCGATGATTTCACCTTCGAGGGCAATCGCGCCCTCCTCATCCCCGCCATCGGCGATTTGCCGCGAGAACCGCTGGCGCTCTGCCTGCGGGCGGCACTAACCTATCATCACGATCAGCGAGTCTGCACGTGGACTGGTTCAACAAGCAGCTGAGCTGACGCGGTCCGCGGCTGTCTCAGTTCGACACCACCAGTCGATGATCGTTCTAGCGGGGGCCCGCGGCCCGTCGATGAAGGGTTGGGCAGGCCAGGAGGCGATTTCGGACCTGCCGCAAATCGCCTCGCTCACACGATGAAGCGGATGGCGCGCTGGATTTCGAAGAAGTCCTTGGCCTCGAAGCGCAGCGTGCGGGCGGCGACATGTTCAACGCCGGGATACCAGCTGCCGCGATAGGCCTCGATCGGGGTCGTGTATTCGACAACAAGCTCGAAGCGGTCGGCGAGCTTCGGTAGGCAGGCCCTCAGATCGCCCGACAGCGCCTTCTCCACGCCCTCGCTAATGGCTGCAACCGAAGCCTTCGGCGTCAGCGATCGGGTCGCGGGGCCGAAACCTTCGCTGGTGGCAACGGTGCCGATGCCGGAAACAATCGCCCTGGCCTCAGCGCACATGCCGGCGTCGCCGGAGAGAAACGCCGACGGAACGCCGTAGCGTGCGGCGCAAAATGCGTTCAGCGTGAATTCCGACGCCACGTCGCCATTGATCAAAAGCCGCGACACCGTGCCGGTCAGCGTATGGGCGAGCGGATTGGTGTCGGTGCCGGCCTTGTTGTGATAGCCAGTGTAGAGGGCTGCCGAAAAACTCTTGTCGATGCCGAACATCATCAGATCGGGATGACCGCTCCAGCCCCTGACGATGCTGACATAGGCCGGCAGCTTCGACAGGATCAGATTGCGCGCGGTCGAATGCGCATCCTTGACTACCACCTCCTTGGCACCGGCCGCCTTCGCCCCTTCGCAGGCCGCCACCAGCTCGTCGGTCATGTATTCGCGGAATTCCTCGTATTCCGGATGCCCCTTCTTGGCCTCGTCCCAGGCGGTGATCCCCGCCGTGCCCTCGATATCTGCGCTGATGAAAACCTTCATGATCGTTGCCTCGTATTTCAAAGAAGCTCGGCCATCGACTGCAGCAGCCGATCGATCTGAGCTGGGGAATGTTCGGAAAACACCGCGAGCCGCAGGGTCGGCACGTCGGGTGCGTCGGAATAGCCGCCCGCCGGCTGCACACGGACGATGATGTCGCGTTCGGCGAGACGGTCGCGAAGCTGCTCGAGATCGGTCACGCCCTTGACGGTGACGATCGGCACTGGCGTGTCGGCGACCTCGAAGCCCAGCGCTCGCAGGCCGCTGCGCACATGCTTGATGTTGCGGGTGAGGTTCGCGCGCTTTTCCGGCGTCGTTTGCAGGACCCGGAGCGATGCGGCCGCCGCCGCCGCAAGACCGGGCGGCGCCGGCGAGGCGCCGCGCATGATCATTGCGTTGCGGGCAATCTTTTCGGCAAGCGCTGCGTCGCCCGGAACGACGCGCCGAGTGCGCCGAATGCCTTGCTCATGGTGCCGGCCAGAAAATTGCCCTCGCCCTCGAGCCCGGCATGCTGCAGCGAGCCACGCCCGGTTTCGCCGAGAACGCCGACGCCGTGGGAATCGTCGATGCAGAGCAGCGCGCCCTCGTAGGCCGCCATCGCCTGGCGGTAGTCGGCAAGCGGTGCAAGCTTGCCTGATGACGGGAAAACGCCGTCCGTCAGAACAGCCGGCCGCTCGCCTGCCTTCACATGCAGCGACAGTTGCGCTGCGAGATCTTCCGGGTCGGCATGGCGAAACTCGTGGATCGGCTTGCCGAGCGTCGGGATCGCGTCACGGGTGCTGTAATGGGTGGCCGAGTCGATGAGGATGACGTCGAAATCGTCGCGTAGCCCCTGCAGCAGCACCATCGGGCTGGTGTAGCCGGAGATCATGTAGACGACCTCCTCGGTGCCGAACCAGTCGCGCAGCCGCTCCTGCAGGTCGGCATAGACCTGCATGTGGGCGAGCGTTCCCGGCCCCATGCCGTACTGCCGGGTGGCGTCGCAGGCCGCCTCGATCACTTCGGGGTGGCCGTGCAGGCAGAAGTAGGACGTGCCGCAGTAATAGTCGACCTCGCGCCCGCCGATGAACATACGGGCGCCGAGCGGCGATTCCATCTTGATCGGAGCAACCATGGTCCGGATCACGCCGCTTCCGCCTGGGACGGGCTGCGCCGTTCCAGGAACATCGGGCCGACGCGGATGCCGCGCTTGCCGTTGTCATCGACGGCGTCGAGTTCGAGGATCTCGTCCTCGTAGAGCCGGCCGTGCATGCGGAAGCGCCCTTCCTCGACCGGCTCGCACGTGTGCGTGCAGAAATACTCGATCAGGCACTTCAGCCCACCATGGCTGTGGGTCAGGTATGTGATGTTGAAATCCGGCCCGTATTCGCCGAGATGCGGCTTGATCGCGTCGGGCACGGTCTCGTCGAGAGGTGCCTCGATGCGCGTCCAGTTCGCATCCTTCCAGAGGAGCTTGCCGGCTTCCGGGAAGGAGAGGTTCATATGGGCATAATCAGCGCCGCGCCCGTAGATGCGGCCGTCTATGACGAAGTCGTTGCCGGCGACCGGACGAATCTGGTGTGGCACGCCCTCGCCCATCAGGTAGATCTTGCCGTCCTTGGACTTGACCTCGACGATCTCCTGCGTGGCGTCGTCGCGGTAATAGCCCGGCAGCGTCTTGAACTGCGCCTCGGAGATTGCAGGCGGGCGCTGCACGCGCTCCGGCATCTTGCCCATCCTGCGTTCGGCAAGGACGATGCGCACGCCGTCGACGCCCAGCCGCGAGGCGATCTGGTTGGAGAAGTCAAGCGTCGCGAAGATCAGCACACCGACGCCGGCGGCCGGCAGCAGCATCATTTGCGAAGCATAGCCATAGACGGCGCCGCCATGGCCGACAGAGGTCCAGCCGTCGACATCACCGGACCCGAAGCACAGGCCGTAGCCGGCAAGCGTCTTGTCGTGACCGGCCGGGCGCTTGCCGAACGGCGTCCACATTTCGCGCAGCGCCGCCGGCGAGATGATGGAATTGCCTTGCACGTCGAACCCGCCGCGCAGCAGGCACTGGGCGTAACGCGCCATGTCGCCGGTGGTGGAGAAGATATTGCCGGCCGGCGATCCGCCGAGGCTGAACACCGGCGCCGGCGTGTCGCCGTCGAGCGTCCACATGTCAGCTGGTGCAAGCCTTTCACGAATGCCGGGTGCCATGCCGCACGAGGAGCTGTCCATGCCGAGCGGCTTTAGGATGTTGGCGGCGACATAATCGGAGTAGCTCTGGCCGCTGACCGTCTCGATCACCCGGCCGACGACGGCGATGCCGGCGTTGGAGTAATGCATCACCCCGAGGCTCGGGTCCTGCTTCAAGGTCGAGCTTGCCAGCTCGTTGACCGTGTCTTCGAGCGGCGGACGGGTGGCATCGAGATAGTGCCCGCTCTTCGGCTCGCGTACAAGGCCGGCCGTATGGGTCATCAGCTTGCGCAGGCTGATGACCGAGCCGTAGGGCCCGCCTTCGGCGCCGGCGAACGGGTTTATCGGCTTGAAGCCGGGGAGATAGGTCGACACGTCGACATCGATATCGACAAGCCCCTTCTCGACCAATTGCATGATCGCCAGTGAGGTGAAGGTCTTGGTGATGGAGCCGATGCGGAAGCAGGTGTCCCTGCCCATGTCGAAATGCCGGTCATGACGCTGGACATGGCCTTCGGCGAGCACGCCGTCACGGTCGACAAGGGCATAGGAGATCGACGGGATCGCCTTGTCCTCGACCTCGTAACGGATCAGATCCTCGAAAAGCTCGATCGAGGCGGCAGACAGAGAGGGCATCGGTACGCTCCTTGGGTCTCGATAGGATGGGTCTCAATGGGAATGGCGAGGGTCCAGCATGTCGCGCAACGCATCGCCGACAAGGTTCCACGACAGCACGAAAAGGAAGACGGCAGCGCCGGGGAAGGCCAGCGTGTACCAGAACTGGAAAGGGTTGCCGGGCTGGCCGACGATCCAGTTGCGCGAGTAGGCGATGAACTGTCCCCAGTCGGCATAGCCTTCTTCGGTGCCGACGCCGAGGAAGCTGAGCGCCGAGGCAGACAGCACCATCGAACCAGTCGCCATCGTTGCCAGCACCAGCACCGGGAACATGGCGTTGGGCAGGATGTGCAGCACGATCAGTCTGAGATCGCTGGCGCCGTAGCTGCGTGCCGCATGGATATAGTCCATCTCGCGAATCCTCAGGATCTCGCTTCGGACGATACGGGCATAGCTCATCCACCCGAACGTCGTCAGGGCAATGGTGATCGGCACGATGCCCTTGCCAAGCAGCGCCGTCAGCACCATGGCCGCGATCAGGAACGGCACCGCCATGAACACGTCGACGATGCGCATCAGGATTTCTTCGGCAAGCCCGCCATAATAGGCGGCGACCGCGCCGACCACCGTGCCGATCAGCACGGAGATCGCCACGACCCCGAGACCGATCTTGAACGCCGTGCGCGTTCCCCAGACGACACCGTAGAAGATGTCGTACTGGCCTTGCGTGGTGCCGAAAACGGCCTCCGGCGAAGGTGGCTGCGGCGTTGCCAGGAAGCCTGCGCGCGGCGTGTCGTAGGGTGAAAGCTGGAAGCTTTGCGGCGGCGCCAGAACGGGTGCGAAGACGGCGATCAGCACGAAGGCCAGAAGCACCACGACGCCAAAGAGGGACACCGGATTTCTTGCGAGGTAACGAAGAACCTTCATTGCGTCTTCACCCTCGGATCGAGCAGCGGATAGATAAGGTCGACGATGAGGTTCATCAGCACCAGAACGACCGCAAAATAGAGGCCGAAACCGAGAACCGCCGGGAAATCCAGATTGGCGGCGGTCTTGGCTGCGAACTGGCCGAGGCCGGCATAGTCGAAGATCGTCTCGGTGATGACGACACCGCCCATCATCACGGCGAGTTCCATGCCGGCGATGGTCGCAACCGGCAGAAGCGCATTGCGCCGGGCATGGCGCAGTTCGACGACGCGGCGCGGCAGACCCTTGGCGCGAGCGGTGCGCACATAGTCCTGGCGCAGCGTCTCCAGCATCGACGTGCGCATCACCCGGGTCATGCTGGCAACGTTGACATAGGTCAGCGTGATCACCGGCGCTGCCAGATGGCGAAGCGCATCGCCGAAGATCGCCAGATTGCCGTTCAGCAGCGCATCAACAGTGTTGGCGCCGGTATAACGCACGAAGTCGCCGGAACTGACCACGGTCTGTGCCCATTGGCTGAGCCGGCCGGGCGGAAACCAGTCGAGCGCCGAGTAGAAGATCAACAGCATCAGCAGACCGAAAACGTAGACCGGGAAAGACCAGCCGAGAATGGTGAAGATGCGGATGAGGTGATCCGGCCAACGATTGAGATAGATGCCCGCCCGTGAGCCAAGGAAGATCGCGAGCAGCAGGCATGGAACGAAGGCCAGCACCACCAGTTCCAGGGTCGCCGGAAACAGCGACATCAGCGCGGTCGAAACCGGCTGGCGGGCCGTCTCCGACCAGCCGAGATTGCCGGTCAGGATGCCGCCGATCCAGCGGCCGTACTGAATGTAGAAGGGATCGTTAAGCCCGTACTGTTCGATCATCCTGCGGATGCTTTCCTGACCACCCTTGAGATAATCAGGCGACGGCGCATAGGCCGCCAGTCTCTGCGTCGGCGAAAGCGACATCTGCAGCGCAAAGATCATCAACGACAGAGCGAAGAGAACGATGGGCAACATCATCAGTCGTCTGAGTGCATAGTTCAGCACGGTTCACACGTTCCGATTTCAGGGAAAATGAAACAAAGGGATGTCGGGCGGGGATGCCGCCCGACATGCAGCAATTCAAAGTGCTACAGCGACCTTTGCGCGTCTAATAAGACGCGCGGCGCAGTAGCCAATCAGTCGTTGGCCTTGGTGACCGGATAGAAGTCCCAGGCACCGTAGAGGATCATGTTGTCGACATAACCATCGATGTTGCTGCGGGTGACGACGTAGCCGAAGTCCTCCCACAGGAACTGGGTGGTGGCGTATTCGTACGACATTTCCTGCAGCTTGGCGTAGATCGGCTCGCGCACGGCGGGATCGACCGAGGCCCAGGCCTCATCGAGCAACGGCTTGAACTTCTCCGCCATCAGGTCGCGATAACCCTGGCCAACCATGCCGCCGACGAGACCCGTGGGCGAGAGATAGTAGCTGGCGGCACCGAGCGGACCGCCCGGGTCGGAATAGTCGGGCCCCCAGCCCATCACCGTCAAGGGTGCGGCCGGCTTTTCGCGGTTGTTGAGCTTGTCCGAAACGGATGCCCATGGCAGCGCCTGGATCTGCATCTTGAACTTCGGGTTGATGCGCGACAGGCCCTGCTGCAGCGCCGAAAGTGCGGCGGTCAGCTGCGGGTTGCCTTCGGTGACATAGGCCGTAAACGCAAAGCCGGTCTCCCAGAGCTTGCCGCCGAACGCCTTCTTGAAGTGTTCCTCGGCCTTGGCGGGATCGTAGCTGTAAACAGGCGAATCCGGGCGATAGCCCATGATGCCGCGCACGGTCGGCCCGCGCGACTGCACGGTCTTTCCGAGCAGCACCTGGTTCAGGAGCGCATCGTAGTTCTGGGCGTAGTTGAAGCCCTTGCGCACATCGATGTCGGCGAAGAAGTCCGGCGGAATGCCGGCACCGTCGAGCTTGCCGCTGCCGATGGCCGGGTTGTCGTTGTCGTCGAGCGGCCAGGCGAAGAAGACGCCGCGCGAAAACACCTTCTGCAGGCCGTCGATGACCTTGACGCCCTCGGTCTTGCTGAGTTCGTCGATGAACTCGACCGGCGCGGTGACAAAATCGGCGTCGCCGGACAGAAGCTGCAGGCGTCGCGTCGTCCATTCCGGAACGGTGCGCATGACCACCCGCTCGAGCTTGGCCGGCCCCATGAAATAATTGTCGAAGCGCTTCAGAGTGATGCGCCGGTCGGTGCGGTCCCATTCCTCGAGCATGAATGGCCCTGTGCCGTTCTCCTCGGCAAACAGCGGATTGGCGCCGAGTTCCGGACGATAGTGGGCCTTCCAGGTATCGCCCGAGCCATCCCAGCCGCCGACCGAGGCAACCCATTCCTTGTCGAGAACCGAGGTACCGAACGGCAGCGCGATCACGCCAAGGGTGGCCGGAAACGACTTCGGCAGCTTCAGCGTGAGATTGTCGCCATCGACGATAATCTGCGAGGCGAGCTGGTCATAGACCTTGCGCAGGATCTCGGGGCTGGCGTCGTTGATGGACTTGACCTCGCCTTCGGTCTCTACCCACTTGGCGATGTCGGTATATTTGCCGGCGGTGATCACCTCGGTGATCGCGTTCGACATCCACGACTGACCCTGAAGAATGGCGCGCAGCAGCGAATAGCGCACGTCCTCGGGCGTGATCTGGCCGTAGCCCGGCTCGATCGTCGCCTTCTGGGCGTCGGTCAGCTTGTCGTAATATTCCCAGGTGACCTTGCCGTCGGCGCCCTTGACGCCGACCTTGTGGGCGAAAACGCCCTTGCGGATCGGGAAGGTATAGCTCACCGAGCCGTCGTCGCCCTGCTTGATGAGGCCGTTTTCAAGCGACGGCACCTCGGTCGAAAGCGACGGCACGAACTCGGAGATCTTCGAGCCGTTGAAGTTCAACAGCCGGCTGTAGATGTTGAGCGCGCCGTAGGAGCTTGGCGTGTTGGCGATATAGGCCGGATCGAACGACTGGATGTCGTCGGTCCACATGAAGACGAAAGTGCCGGGGTTCTTGGTCTCGGCCATAGCGGGCGCAGCCGCGATGCCGAGCCCCAGGCTGAGGGCTAGGGCTAAGGTGCGTTTCATCGTTGTTCCCATTTGGTGGAGGCGGAAGTTTTCTTCTCGTTATAAGGGAGGCTAGAAGAGCGCTTGCAGGTCTGTCCAATGTGTAGTTAGGATAGACTATGCAAAACACGCATGAGGGCCGGCATGGAACTGCAATGGCTTGAAGATTTTCTGGAAATCGCCGCGACGCGGAATTTCTCGACGGCGGCGACCGCGCGCAATATTTCCCAACCGGCCTTCAGCCGACGCATCAAATCGCTGGAGAACTGGATTGGCGCCGACCTGATCGACCGCAGCACTTACCCCGTGCAGCTGACCCGGGCCGGCACGATGTTCCTGCCCGGCTGCCAACGGCTCGTCCGCGAAGCGTACCGCCTGCGCACCGACTGCCGCAATGTCGCCGGCGAAAGCTCGGCCATGCTCACCTTCACCTCGCTGCATACGCTGGCGATGTATTTCTTTCCAAAGTGGATCGGCTCGCCGCTGATCTCGCGCATGCCGCTTCGCACCAGCATGCATGCGGCCGACTTCCTCGAAAGCATCGATCACCTGTGCTCCGGCCAGTGCGATTTCGCCATCACTTATGTCCATCCCGACGGCCCTCCGGTGCTGGAGGGCGGCCCGTTCGAATCCCTGCAGATCGGCAAGGACCGGCTCATTCTCGTATCGGGAACCGACGACAACGGCCGGCCGCTGTTCGACATCGACGTGCCCGAAACCACCGAGATCCCCTATCTCGCCTATTCCTGGAGCGACGGTTATATCGGCAAGCTGGCAACGCTGATCCAATCGCGCTGGCGCCGCCCGCTCAACCTCAGCACCGTCTACCAGTCCGGCCTTGCCGATGGCTTGAAGCACATGGCCGTTGCCGGGCGGGGCGTCGCCTGGCTGCCGCAGATTTGCGTCGCCGAGGCCATGCGGCAGGGACGCCTGGCCCAGATCGGCGGCCAGCAGATGTCGCTGGAAATGGAGATCCGGATCTTCAGGCGCGCCGGCCCCGGTAGCCATGACAGCGATGCGCTATGGCAGCATCTCAAGCAATGTGCCGCACTGCCCCAGTACAAGAGCGGCTTCGAGGCAACGACCGACGCGGCCTGAGGCGTCAATCCGCCCGAAATCGCACGACCGGCGCGATATGCGAAGACAGGCGATACAATGCGCAAAGCACATAGTTTTGCCTGCCACAATCGTGACACATTGATTTCACTGGATTTTGCGGCGGCAGCGGATTGGGAGCGAGGCCGATGTCTGCTCCAGCGACCCGGCGGACAGGGCTGATCGCACCTCCCTTCCGTATTGACAGGATGCGACCTCGTTGCGAGACCTGAAAGCGCAACGTCCCTTCGAAATCGGGTGCATGTGCTGATGATCCTGTCCAAATCCGCAAAGCCTGAGCTGCCCGAGGATGTCATCCTTTCCGTGGAAGACCTCGAAGTTTCCTTCGCTGCCGGCACCCGGGCGCAGCTGCGCGCGGTGCGTGGCGTCTCCTTCAGCATCGCGCGCGGCGAGACCGTCGCGCTGGTCGGAGAATCCGGATCGGGCAAATCGGTCACGGCGATGACAATCATGCGGCTGACCGAATATGACGGCGCAGCCATCACCGGCGGACGGGTGTTGATGCGTTTGAAGGACGGCAAGGTCGCCGACCTCGCCAAGCTCTCGGAAAAGCGGGTCGAGGCGCTGCGCGGCGCGGAAATCTCGATCGTCTTCCAGGATCCGATGTCGAGCCTGAACCCGGTCTTCACTGTTGGCGATCAGATCGCCGAGGCGGTGATCCATCATCAGGATAAGACGCCGGAACAGGCGCGCCAGATCGCGCTCAATACCCTGAAGCTGGTCCGTGTGCCCGATGCCGAGCGCCGGCTCGACCAGTATCCCCACCAGCTTTCCGGCGGTATGCGCCAGCGCGTCATGATCGCCATAGCCCTTGCCTGCCGCCCCTCGCTGATGATCCTCGACGAGCCGACAACCGCGCTCGACGTGACCATCCAGGCGCAGATCCTCGATCTGGTTCGCGCCTTGCAGCGCGAGATCGGCATGTCGGTGCTGTTCATCACCCACGACATGGGCGTGGTTGCCGAAGTCGCCGACCGGGTCTGCGTCATGCTCAAGGGCGAGATCGTCGAGGAAGGCTCGGTCTACGACATCTTCGCCAAGCCGAAACATGCCTACACACGCGCGCTGATTTCCGCCGTGCCCCGCCTCGGCAGCATGGCGGACAAGGACGCGCCGGAGAAATTTCCATTGCTTGTGTTCGAACCCGAGCGCCTGCTTGCCGAGGTGACAGAATGAACGCGTCCGCGCCGATGAAGGAAACCCGAAAGCCGCTCGTCGAGGTGCGCAACCTGGTGACGCGCTTCGATTTGAAGGCCGGATTGTTCGGCCATGTCTCGGGTCGGGTGCACGCGGTGGAGAACGTCTCCTTCGACATCTTTCCGGGAGAGACCCTGGCGCTGGTCGGTGAATCCGGCTGTGGCAAGTCGACGGTTGCCCGTTCGATCATGCAGCTCGACCGACCGCGTTCGGGCTCGATCCGGTTCGACGGAACCGAGTTGATCGGCGCGCCGCGCACTATGCTCGCGCGGTTTCGACGCGACGCCCAGATGGTCTTCCAGGATCCGTTCTCGTCGCTCAACCCGCGCATGACGATCGAGCAGTCGCTGATGGACCCTATGCGCGTTCACAAGCTGGGCTCGACCGCGGTCATGCGCGCCCGCGCCGCCGAGCTTCTCTCCAAGGTAGAGCTGTCGCCTGAGCATCTCGAGCGCTATCCGCACGCGTTTTCCGGCGGCCAGCGCCAGCGCATCTGCATCGCCCGCGCGCTTGCGCTCAACCCGCGCCTGATCGTCGCCGACGAGGCCGTCGCCTCGCTCGACGTGACGATCCAGGCGCAGGTCATCAACCTCCTGATGGACTTGCAGCGCGAGATGCAGATCGCCCTCCTGTTCATCAGCCACGACATGGCCGTGGTCGAGCGCATCGCCCACCGTGTCGCGGTGATGTATCTCGGCGAAATCGTCGAGATCGGCGACCGCCGTTCGGTCTTCGGCAATCCGCAGCATCCCTATACCCGCAAGCTCCTGTCGACCGTTCCGATCGCCGACCCGACACGCCGCCCGGAAGGCCGCCAGCCGATGTCCGACGAGATCCCAAGCGCCGTGCGCCCGCCGGACTTCGTGCCGCGCGAACTGCCGATGCAACAGGTCTCATCCAGCCATTTCGTGCGACAGGTCGCAACGGGCTGACGACGACAACCAATCCCCTCTTCAGATCAGAGCATTCCGAGATGAACACTTCCAAAGTGATGCTGGCGGCTGCGAACGCTACCGGCAACGTGACCGCAGACATCGACAGCGCCCCGGCGCAACCGAAAGCCAACGGCTTCCTGCGCCCTGCGGCCGCAGAGCGACCGACGCCCTATATCGAAGTCGACGAATTGCGCCTTGCCCGCAACATTGAGGCCATGCAGCAGCGTGCCGATCAAGCCGGCGTCTCGATGTTTCCGCACGTGAAAACGCACAAGAGCCTTTATGTCGCGCGACGGCAGCTGGCACTTGGCGCCCGCGGCATCACCGCGTCCAAGCCAAGCGAGGCGCTGGTCTTTGCGGAAGCCGGGATACCGTCGATCATCCTTGCCTATCCCATCGTCAAGCCGCAGTCGCTCGACCGTCTGCTGCCCGTGGTCAAGGCGCGCGGCACGCAGCTGCGCACGATCGTGGCGAGCGCGACGGGCGTCGAAGCGTTGTCGGCGCCGCCACAAGTCACGGTGTCGAAATCGGCGTCTTCCTCAAGGTCGATGTCGGCCTCGGCCGCGTCGGCCTCAAGCCGAACGATCCGGCTGCGCTCGAATTGTGCGCCCAGATCGCCGCTTCCGACGGCCTGCACTTTGCCGGCCTGCTTTCGCACGCCGGCCATTCCTACGCGGCCACTGGCCCGCAGGGCCTGGCCAAGGTCTCCCGCGATGAGGCCGCAGACCTTGCCGGTCTCGCCGGCCGGCTTCGGGACCGCGGCATCGCCGTCGACTGCATTTCCGTCGGCGCAACGCCGACCTGTGTCGGCGCGCCTCTGTCCCAGGAGGTCGACTGCGTCCGGCCCGGCAATTACGTGTTCCTCGACGGAACCGCGCTCAGGCTCGGCATCTGCACGGCCGACGACCTGGCGCTCTCGGTGGTTGCGCGCGTCGTTGCCTCCAATGACACGCACTTCATCATCGACGCCGGCTCCAAGTCGATGAGCTCCGATCGCGGCGCACACGGCATGGGCGGCGCCGGCTTCGGCACCGTCGTCAGCGCCGAAGGCGATGGCGAAACAGGTGTCTGGACGCTCGAGCGGCTGTCTGAAGAACATGGCTTCGTTCCCTTCTCGGGACGCCCCTTGACCCTCGGAAGCCGTGTGCGGGTCTTTCCCAACCACTCCTGCGCATCGATCGCCAACTTCGATCATTTCACGCTGCATCACGCCGATGGCGGGGCGACGACACTGCCGGTCGATGCCCGCTGCTGCCAGACCTGATCGGGCGTGTGACGCACGGATGCGTCACAACGACATCGCCGCCCGTGCTACGCGATGGCCGTGTGGCCCAACCGGAGCCCACTGCATGTTTCCTTAAGTCCTATCCGATCTAAGGATAAAAACATGCAGCAATTCAAAGTGCTACGGCGACCTTTGCGCGTCTATTAAGACGCGTGGCGCTGTAGAACTGAAGGCGGGCCTTCGCCTTCAGCCGGCAAAACCTGCCCGCCGGCACGCCACCTTTACCCCTAAGGATCAGCCCCGCTCTCAAGCGACCCCGGCCGGTGAAACGTTCGTTACCAACGGCAGACGGTCTTCCGTTCCGTCTGGACCGAACTGCTGTCATTGGTCAGGGCGTTGCACTTGTCCGCGGTATCTATGCGCGGGAAGAAATCGCCGACGGCCGCCTAGCCGTCGCTCTCGATCGACCATGGCCGAGCGAATTCGCCTATTATATCGTGACGTTGCCTGCGGCGATCGAACGGCCGGCAATTGCGCATTTCGTCGACTGGCTGATGGAAGAGGCGCAAGCGCGACACTTTCGCGGCTCCAACGCCTGAGGCAACGCCCGCCTCCAACTTTGCCTGAATGGCAATTTGACTTATGTCACGACCGATGAATAATGTCAGCAATCGACAACTGAAGGATCCCCATGCCTATCCGCAACACCGATCAGATCATGCACAAAGCCGCGTGGCTCTACTATAGCCATGGGTTACGGCAGGACGAAGTTGCGCAGAAACTGGGGATCTCCCGCGCCTCTGTCGCGACCTATCTCAGGCGAGCACGCGAGACCGGGATCGTCAACATCACCACTTCGACCGAGCTTTTCACCGACGACGTGCTGGCGCGCGAGCTCGAGGATGCAACCGGGGTCACGGCGGCCTGGATCGTGCCGGAGGACCGGCAGGCCATGGACCCGACGGCTGAGATGCCGGTGCTGGCTGCATCCGTCTTTCTCGAACTGATCAACAAGGGAGATCGCGTCGGCGTCGCCTGGGGACGGACGGTCTATCATATCGCCGACGTGATGCCCTTCGCCGACCTGCGGGGCGTCACTGTGGTCCAGCTCTGCGGCAATCTCGGCGCGCCCTATTCCTACCGGCCGGACCAGTGCACGACGGAGATCGCCCGGCGGCTCAACGCTGAAGGCATCAACTTTTATGCCCCGCTGGTACTTTCGTCCGAACGGCTGGCCGAGGAGCTTCGCGGCGAGCCGGTGATCCGCGAGCAACTGTCGACGATCGCCGACTGTCATCTGGCGCTCTATTCCGTCGGCGGCATCGAGGACGACAGCCACCTCGTCAAGTGCGGCGCGCTCAGTGCCAGCGAGATGCACCGCATGGGCGAGGAAGGCGCTGTCGGCGTCATTGCGGGACAATTGATCGACCGTGACGGCCAATGGGTGAATTGCGCCCACAATCGCCGCTGCATCTCGGCGGACCTCTCTTCGATCCGCGCCATCAAAAAGCGCATGCTGGTCGTCCAGGAAGACAGCAAGTTCGAACCGCTGATGGCGGCGCTGAAGGGCGGCTTCGCCTCGCATCTGGTGGTCACGACATCAATGGCGCGCCGCGTCATGGAGCGCTGGAGCCGGGACGGTCTCGGCAAGGTAGACGCAACGACGACTTAAAGCGCGTTGTGATGCGTAGGGCTGGCAGTACGCAAACGGGGCGGTCTTTCGACCGCCCCACTTTCATCAACAAACCGCGTGATCAGGGCTTCGGCATCCACGCCGGCATGGCGACATCCGCATGGGCGAACTGCGGCAGCTTGGTGCCGAGTTCTTCCATGTTCTTGATGTCCTGATCGTTCAGGTCCTTCTGGGTAATCAACGTCGGGGGCACGATGACGCTGCGGCCCGGATCCTCGCCGGCAAGCAGCATGGCGAGTGTGCGAACCGAGACTTGCCCGACCACGGCCGGGTTGGTGGCGGCAGTCGCAGCCCAGGCGGAATCCGGCTCGCGCATTGCCGCGATATCGGAGGTCGAGATATCGGCGGAATAGATCTTCACGTTGGACGAAAGACCGGCTTCGTCGACCGCAATCTTGACGCCCTTGGCGAACTCGTCATAGGGCGCGAACATCACGGTGATATCGGGATTGGCGGAGATGACGGAACGCGCCTGGTTGGCAACCGAGTTGGCAATCGGGTTGTCCATGGTGCCGAATTGCGAGACCTCGCTGATCCCGGAATACCTGCCCTTGAATTCCTTCCAGGTCTCGTCGCGACGGTCGAGCGGAGCGATGCCGGCGACATAGACGTAGCCCGCCTTGAAGCTCTCGCCATTGTCCTTGATCGCCTGCTCCAGAGCGAGGCGGGCAAGATCGCGGTCGGACTGTTCGACCTGCGGGATTTTCTCGTTTTCGACGTTCACGTCGAAGGCAACGACCTTGATGCCGGCGTCGACCGCGCGCTGTGCCGCTTCCTTCATCGATTCCGTCAGGCCGTGCTGGATGATGATCCCCTGCACGCCGAGCGCGATCGCCTGGTCGACCATGTCGGCCTGCAGCGCTGCATCCTGGCGGCTGTCGAGAACCTGCAACTGAACGCCGAGAGCCTTTGCCTGCGCCTCCACGCCGGCAAGGTAGGACTGGAAGAAATCGCCGGTCGACAGATAGCGCACCAGCGCGATCTTGACGTCAGCCGGCTTGTCGAAGGGCTTCGGCATATCGGCGGCAAAGGAAGCGGTGGCGAAAGCCACGGTTCCGGCAAGGCCAAGCGCCAGCTTGCCCATTGCTCTGCGTGTCATGTTCATTTCAGTCTCCTCCACTGGTGAACGTTTGTTGTCCGCGGGCGGGGCTTTCCCGTCAGCGTTTGCCTCTTTTCGAGAGCGCAAAGGTGAAGATCAGGGCGATGACGAGAACCGCGCCCTTGATGAAATCCTGCGTGTAATAGGGCGCATTCATCATCGTCAGGCCCTGGAGCAGGATGCCGACGAAGAGCGCGCCGATCGCCGTGCCGAACGCATTCGGCTTGGCCGCCCCCAAGACGGCAAAGCCGATCAGCGCGGCGGCAACGGCATCGAGCAGCAGATTGTTGCCCGAGGCGATGTCGCCGCGGCCGAGGCGCGCGGCGAGCAGGATGCCGCCGATCGACGCGAAGACGCCTGAAATGACATAGGCCGAGATCTTATAGGCGTTGACCGGAGCGCCAGCCAGGCCGGCGGCGCGCTCGTTGGAGCCGACCGCATACATCATGCGCCCAAAGCGGGTGTATTCGAGGAAGAACCAGATCAGTACCGCCAGCACGATCAGCACCACGACGGCAACCGGCACGAGGTTCGGCAGGATGAGATCGAAGCGATGGCGGCCAAGCCCCAGGAAGGCAGGGCTGAAAGTGCCTGTTGCCACCGAGCCATCGGGAAGCGTCATGCCGGCGGCGATCGAACGGCCCTCGGTCGGTATGCGCTGCAGGCCGAGCAGCAGGAACATCATGCCGAGCGTCGCGAGCAGGTCCGGCACGCGCATGTAGACGATGATGATACCGTTGATCAGCCCGACGAGAACGCCGATCGCCAGGCAGACGAGCGTCGCCGTCAGCGCATCTCCGCCCATCACCACCATCACATAGGATGACGCCATCATTGACGTGGTCGCGACCGAGCCGATCGACAGGTCGAAACCGCCAACAACGAGCGTGGCCGTGACGCCGAGCGCCAGGATGCCGGTGATCGACACGGATTGCAGGATGAAGACGGCGCTCTGCGGCGAGGAAAACCCGTTCGTCACCAGCGAGAAGTAGACGACCAGTCCGCCCAGAAGGACAAGGAAACCGTATTTGATGGCGATATCGCGCAGGCCAACCGTGGCCGTGGGCGGCAGCACCGGCAACGCGGAAGCGGCGGGCACCGCGGGTTTCATCTGTTCACTGCTCATGGGGCTGTCCCTGCTGATGATGTTGACCGGCGATCTCCTGCAGGAGGCGCTCGACGTCGACCGAAGCGTTGCGATGCTCGCCGACCACAGTGTGTTCCGACATCACCAGAATGCGGTCGGCGACCTCGAAAGCTTCGTCGAGTTCGGTCAGGAAGACGATAGTGGCGCGACCCGCCGCCGAGGCGCGCAGTTTGGCGCCGATATCGCGGCGTGCGGCGATGTCGACGCCCTGGAAAGGCTCGTCGAGGATCAGGAGACGCGACGGCTCGGAAAGCCACCGCCCGACCATCACCTTCTGCTGATTGCCGCCGGAAAGCGTCTGCATTTCGTCGCGCTCGCTGCGGCAGACGACGCCGAGGGCGGCGATCTGCGCCCGCGATTTCGCCCGTTCGGACCGGCGGTTCGCTATGCCGAAGCGCGACAGCCGCTTGAGGAACGGCAGGCTGATATTCTCGTAGATGTTGAAATCGGGAACGATGCCGCTGTCGGATCGATCCTTCGCCACCAGAAACACGCCCTTGGCAATCGCCTGGCCGGTCGATTGCGGGCGATAGGAAGCGCCGTCGAGCGTCATCTGGCCGGCGGCGGGCGGGCGGGCTCCGAAGAGCGTCTCGGCCAGCGCCGTCTTGCCGACGCCTACGAGGCCCGTGACCGCGACGATTTCTCCATCGCCCAGTTTGAGATCGAACGGACGCGACGTGTCGGTAAGTTTCAGTCCCTGGGCAGAAAAGACGCAACCGAGCCCTTCGCGCACGGTCACGTCGCCTGCCGAGACTTTCTGTCCGAGCATCGCATTGACGGCACCCTCACAGTCCAGATCCGCGCCTTCGAAGCGGCCGGTTATGCGCCCGTCGCGCAGGGTGACGATGCTGTCGGCGAGCCTGCGGATGTCGGACATCCGGTGCGAGATATAAAGGATCGCGACCCCACGGGCTTTCAGCCGGTCGAGAAGCTCGAACAGCCGATCGGCCTCTGCACTCGAGAGCGACGACGTCGGCTCGTCGAGGATCAGCACCTGCGGCTCGTGCGCCATGGCGCGGGCGATCGCCACCATCTGCCGGTCGGCGAGCGTCAGATCGTTGATATCAGCGGAAAGATCTATGGCGAGGCCCATGCGGGCGGCAACGACGGCTGCCTCGCGCCTTACCCGGCGCGGGTTGAAGAACAGGCGCGCACCGCGGCCGTTCAGCCGGTCGAGCGTGAGGTTGGTCGCGACGTCGAGGTCGGCAACGACGCCATCATTGATGTTCTGGTGAACCGTCACCACACCAGCACGGATCGCCTCCGCCGGTGTTGTCGGCGAAAAAGGGAGATCATCCAGCTGCATGGCTCCGGCGTCTCCGACGTAGACGCCGCAGAGGATGCGCACCAGTGTCGACTTTCCAGCGCCGTTGGCGCCCATCAGCACCGTCACGGCACCCTTACGCAATTCGAGATCGACGCCCTTCAGAACCGGTATCGGCCCGAAGGATTTGCGCACGCCCTCGACGCGAAACACTGCTTGTTCGCTCATGCTCTCCTCCCAATGAAGTCAGGTTAGGATGGCTATCCATCAAATGTCAAGGCGATTGACATTTGACAGAATGCCGACTTACCTATGGTCCATGACAGCATGGCGAGGAGCGGCCGAGGCCGGCCATGCCCATAGGGAGGACCATATGGACAAGCACGTTTTCGAGGCGCTCAGCGCCGAAACGCTGCCATTAAGGCTGAGCGGCAATGCTGCGCTATGTGACAGGATCGGCGGCGATCATGGCCGTTGGCAGGTCAAGGAGGTCGGCGACGGCAACCTCAATCTCGTCTTCATCGTCACGGGCGATAAGGGCGCGGCGATCGTCAAGCAGGCGCTCCCCTATGTCAGGCTCGTCGGCGAGCGCTGGCCCCTGCCGCTGAAACGGTCATTTTTCGAGTACCACGCCCTCACCCGCCAGGCGGCGCGCGACCCGGGCATGGTGCCGGAAATCCTGTACTTCGACGCCGAGCAGGCGATGATCATCATGGAGTACCTGACGCCGCACGTGATCCTGCGGCGCGCGCTGATCGCGGGGCGCAGGCTGCCGAAGATCGGTCGCGATCTCGGGCTTTTCGCCGCCCGCACGCTCTTTCGCGGCTCGGATCTTTCGATGCCGACGCGCGACAAAAAGGCCGATCTCGCGCTTTTCGCCGACAATGTCGAACTTTGCGATATCACCGAAAACCTGGTTTTCTCCGATCCCTACTTCGAGGCGGAGATGAACCGGCATACGACACCACACCTCGACAGCCTGGTCGAGGAACTCCGCCGCGACCGTGACTTGAAGGTCGAAGCGCAGCGCCTGAAACATATCTTTTCCGCCAAGGCCGAAACGCTTTGCCACGGCGACCTGCACACCGGCTCCGTCATGGTCACCGACGACGAAACGCGCGTCATCGACCCGGAATTCGCCTTCTACGGCCCGATCAGCTTCGACGTCGGCATGCTCTTGGCGAACTTCTGGATGAGCTACTTCTCTCAAGGTGGCCACGAGAGCGCGGCCGGCGAACGCGACCAGATGCGCACCTACCTGCTGGATACGACAGAGACGATCTGGGAAACCTTCTGCGACGAGTTTTCCGCGCTCTGGCGCAGCGAGCGCAATGGCATTCTCTACCAGGCAAGCGTTTTCGAAGAACGCGACGACCCGTTCGGCTCGGAACAGGCGCTGACTATCGTCCTCGATGAGATCTACCGCGAGATGCTCGGCTTTGCCGGGGTCGAGATCCTCAGGCGCATCCTCGGCCTTGCCCACAACGCCGATTTCGAAACCATCGACGACCTCAGCCGCCGCGCCAAATGCGAAAGCAAGGCGCTGAAGCTCGGTCGCCATCTTGCCGTCAACCGGGATCGCATTGCGAGCCTCAGGGATATTCGCGCAACCGCGCAGCGGCTTCAGCAGGAGACACTTTCGTGAAAGTCGGAGAAAAGCACTACCATACGATCTGGCTCAACGCCGACGGCCGCTCGGTCGACATTATCGACCAGCGCTGGCTGCCGCACGAATTCCGGATCGTCACGCTGAAGACGGTCGCCGACGTCGCCGTCGCCATTCGCGACATGTGGGTGCGCGGTGCGCCGCTGATCGGCGTCACGGCCGCCTACGGCATCGCCATTGCCATGGCCGACGATCCGTCAGACCGCCATCTCGATTCAGTCTGGGAGGAGCTCAACGAGACACGGCCGACGCGATCAACCTGCGCTGGGCGCTCGACGCCATGCAGCAGTTCCTGCGCCCTCTGCCGGCCGAAGAGCGCGCCGAAGCCGCTTATCGCCGCGCTGGAGAGATCGCCGAGGAGGATGTCGAACTCAATCGGGCGATCGGCGCCAACGGCCTGAAAATCATCCGCGAGATTGCGGCGACCAAGAAGCCCGGCGAGCCGGTCAACATCCTCACCCACTGCAATGCCGGCTGGCTCGCAACGGTCGACTACGGAACGGCGACAGCGCCGATCTACATGGCGACGGAGGCGGGCATCCCCGTCCACGTCTATGTCGACGAGACCCGGCCGCGCAACCAGGGTGCGCAGCTCACCGCCTGGGAATTGAACGGCCATGGTGTCCCGCACACGCTGATCGTCGACAATGCCGGCGGCCACCTGATGCAGCACGGCGAAGTCGACATGGTGATCGTCGGCACCGACCGCACCACCGCCAATGGCGATGTCTGCAACAAGATCGGCACCTATCTGAAGGCGCTTGCCGCCAGCGACAACGACGTCCCCTTCTATGTCGCGCTGCCCTCGCCGACCATCGACTGGACGGTCAAGGACGGCGTGAAGGAGATTCCGATCGAGGAGCGCACCGGCGACGAGGTGAGCTTCGTCCAGGGCCGCGGCCCCGACGGTTCGATCATCTCGGTTCGCGTTTCGCCAGAAGGCAGCCCTTCGGCAAACCCGGCCTTCGACGTGACGCCGGCCCGGCTCATCACTGGCCTCATCACCGAGCGCGGCGTCGCCGTGCCCTCGCCCGAAGGCCTCAAAGCGCTGTTTCCGGAAAGGAGCTGACCGATGAGCCTTACAAACCAGAAGACCACCGAAGAAATCGCGCTCGGCATTCGCCGCCGCGTCTTCTTCCACACGATGAAGAACAACGGCGGCTATCTGAGCCAGGCCTGCTCGGCCGCCGAAAGCCTTGCCTTGCTCTACAACGAGATCCTGACGCTCGGCGAGCCGACCTTGCCCAAAGTACCGCTGCCGTTTCGCGGCGTGCCCTCTGCCGATAACCCGGAGGCCTTCACCGGCGCGGGCTATCACGGCCCGGCAGCACCCGAGTACGACCGCTTCTTCATCTCGCCGGCGCACTATGCGCTGGTGATTTATAGCGCGCTCATCGAAGTCGGCCGTATGGACGATAGCGCGCTCGACCATTTCAACAAGGACGGAAGCTCGGTCGAGATGATCGGCGCCGAACACAGCCCGGGCATGGAGGTTACGACCGGCTCGCTGGCACAGGGGCTTTCCATGGCCTCCGGCGTCGCCTTCGCTCGCAAGAAGCGCAACGAACCAGGCAAGGTCTGGGTCTACATGTCCGACGGGGAATTCCAGGAGGGACAAACCTGGGAGTGCCTTGCCGCCATGGCCCATCACGGGATCGACAACATCCGCGTCATCGTCGACGTCAACCGCCAGCAATGCGACGGCGCCATGTCCTCGGTTCTCGATCTGAGCGACCTCGCCGGTCGGGTCGAAGCCTTCGGGGCAACCTGCCGCTCGATCGACGGTCACGATCTGCAGGCCATGCGCATTGCTGCCAACAGCGCAGAACCCGGCAAGCCGCTGATCATCCTCGCCAATACGTCGCCGTTCCAGGGAATGAACTTTTTGCAGAAACGCTTCCCCCGCCTTCATTACGTGCGCTTCAAGAGCGCCGAGGAGCGGCTTGAGATGCAGGCGGCACTGGCTGTCGAACTGGGCGTGAGCCCGAACGAAATGGAAGGGGCCTGACCATGGTCGAAATCGTCAACCGCCCTTATGCGAGAGCATTCGAGGCTTTCGCGACAGCGCGCCCGGAAGTGCTTTGCCTTTCGGCTGACCTCACCTCTTCCTGCGAAGTCGACGGTTTCCGTGATCGGCATCCGGAGCAGTTCCTGTCGCTGGGGATGGCTGAGCAGAACATGCTCTCCTTCGCCGGCGGGCTTGCCATGCAGGGTTATCGGCCGTTCATCCACACCTTCTCGGTCTTTGTCTACCGCCGCCCCTACGATCAGTTGATCAATTCGATCGCCTATTCCAATCGCAAGGTCCGGCTGATGGGCTTCCTGCCGGGCATCACCACGCCGGGCGGTATCACCCACCAGGCCATCGAAGACATCGCCGTCATGCGCGCCGTGCCGAACATGACGATCTTCGAGACCGGCGACGCGACCGAGGTCGAGACCGTGCTCGAGGTTGCCGATGCGATCGACGGCCCGGTCTATGTCCGCGTCCTTCGCGGCGAAGTTCCACGGCTTTTTTCTACGCCGTTCGCCTTCAACAAACTGCGCACGCTCTCGGAAGGCGACGACATCCTCGTCGTCAGCTCGGGCGTCTGCACCGAAGAGGCCCTGCGGGCGACACGGCCGATCGAAGCCCGCGGGATCGGGCTGCATCACCTGCACGCCTCGACGCTCAAGCCGTTCGACCGAGACGGGTTGATCAAGGCTGCGCGCGGCAAGAAGGGCATCGTCACGCTCGAGAACCACACCATCGTCGGCGGGCTCGGATCGCTGGTGGCCGAGATCCTCGCCGAAGAGGGGCTTGGCGTCCGTCTGAAGCGCCTCGGCCTGAAGGACACTTTTGCCCATGGCGCCTCGAAGCCTTACCTGATGAAGAAGTACGGCCTTGATGCCGGCGCGCTGGTGTCGGCAATCGAGGAGCTTACCGGCAGATCGCTCGAAATCGGCGAGGACGAACTGACCGAGGTTCGTCTCGACCACGTGCATTCGGCACAGAAGGCGGAGGCGCTCTGATGGCGCCCCGGTTTACCGTCAGCTATTACGTCAGGGCCGCAGATGAAGCCGAGGCGCGCGCACGGGCGCTGGATATCGCCCTGGAACAGACGGTCGAAATCCCGCGCGATGTCGTGCCCAAAGGTTATGTCGAGGATGAAATCCTCGGCAAGCTCGAAGCCCTCGCGCAGGACCCGGTCGGGCGCCCCGGCTACCTCGCCACCATTTCCTATAGCGAGGACGATGTCGGCGGCGACTTCCTACAATTCCTCAACATCGTCTTCGGCAACAGTTCGATCAAACCGGGATTGAAAGTCGAGGACATCGGCCTGTCCAAGGGCATCCTTGCTCTCTGCCATGGTCCGCGACATGGCATTGCCGGGCTGCGGCAAAAAGCCGGCATCGGCGCGAAACCGCTGTTGATGTCGGCCATCAAGCCGGTCGGATTGTCTACGTCCGAACTGGCGCGCCGCGCGCACGACTTCGCGCTCGGCGGCATGCATTTCGTCAAGGACGACCACGGATTGGTCGATCAAAGGACGTCACCATTTGCCGCACGCTTGGCAGCTTGCGTCGACGCCGTCGGCGAAGCCAATGCGAAGGGCGGCGGGCGAGCCAGTTTCGTGCCGAATATTACAGCGTCGTCAAAAGAGCTGTTCGAGCGGGCGAAGATGGCGGAAGAGGCCGGCGCCGGCGCGGTCATGATATCCCCGGCGCTGGCCGGCTATCACGTCATTCACACGCTGGCGTCCGACCCGGATTTCACGTTGCCGATCGTTTCACACCCCGCATTTTCGGGCGCCAACGTCGTCTCGCCGGATACCGGCTTTTCCCATCGGTGCTTCTACGGCGCCTTGCAGCGGCTGATGGGTGCCGATGCGGCGATCTATCCGAATTTCGGCGGCCGTTTCGGCTTTACCCGCGAGGAGTGCCAGTCGATCGCCAAGGCCTGCGCCGACGACATGGGCGGCCCGAAGGCGATCGTGCCGGCGCCAGGTGGCGGCATGAATCTTAGCCGTGTGCCGGAGATGCGCGAGGCCTACGGAAACGACGTAATGTATCTGATCGGCGGCGCGCTGCTTCAGGACACGGACATCGTTTCGGCCAGCCGCCGGATCGTCGAAGCGGTTGCACGCTAAGCGTACGACGGTTCAGCTACGAGATAGCCTCCCAAGGCTCTGCCGGGCGCGATGGTGCGCCCGGCAGGTTTGATCGCCGTCGCAGCAAAGACGCGGCAAGGACGGCCCGCCCTACGCGGCGCAAAGCGCTTTCCGGGTGTCCATCCCCCCGCAGATGCCAGCTCGACAATGAGCCTCCGTGGCTCTTGCCAAGGCCGCTGGCTTGACGCTGTTTGGAAACTGGCAGGTGGTTTCGCCCGTATCCGCGAACTGAGCGACTGCCGTCGCTCGACGGCCGTCGGCCCCCACGCTCAGATATCGCCGGATAACTTACCGCTCCTGCGACGATGCGCATCCCGCCTTCGGGAAACGTCCGTGCGAAGCGGGCGCCTGTTCGTCAGTCGGTGTCGCGATCGAACTGGTTGACGATGCGCATGGTCGCCTTCCTCTGGGCGTGACGCACGTCGGCATCGTTCCTGCTTTTCAGCATCAGGTGAGCGGCACGCACCGCCGGCAGCGCCACCGGCTTGTAGCCGGGCTCGATTACGGGATGGGCCGTGGAATTAAGCTTTGGCTTACGCATAGTTCACTCCTCAGTCGAACACTGCCCAGGTCGTTCATGCACCTTGACGAGGCGCGATCTGAGACCGGACACGACGGGAGCGTGCCCGCCAATGGAGGCGAGCGTTTGATCAGACGATTCAAGATTTGTTGCGGTCTGAAATGACGTTTCGGGTTCGACCGGATGAACCGGAACCTCCCAACTCCCCAATCGTGTCGAGGAACCGGCACTTATCCTTTGCCTGCTGGCACTCTTTGGCGAACGGCAAGGGGCACAGGAAACGAAAGCACTGGCCGCACCTTGACAAGGGCGGCCACGCTCGGTAAGTTCACTATATAGCACGCGTTCAACATATTGAACAAGGAAAAAATCGCGATGAGCGGCCGGGGCGCGGAAAGAATTTTGGACCTGATCGAGTGGCTGGCGTCGCGCAGCGAAGCCGTCTCGCTCGCCGAGGTCGTCCAGGCCCTTGCCCTGCCGAAGAGCAGCACGCTGCTTCTGCTGCGCACCCTAGTTGAAGCCCGGTACGTCACCCGCCAGACCGACGGACGCTACCTGTTGATCCGGCTCCCGGGTGAGCCGTCGGAGGCAAACAGCGGCTGGGGCACGATCCTGCGGGTGGCTGAGCCGATCCTTCGCGAAACGGTGGCGGCGATCGAGGAGACCGGCTTCATCGCCGTGCTGACGGACGACCGGCAGGTCCGCTATCTCAACAAGATCCTGCCCATTCGCGAGATCCGCTATGACCGCGATATCGCCACACAGCGTGTCGCCCACTACGTCGCAAGCGGACTGATGCTACTGTCCGGCCTGACGGACCAGGAGCTCGAAACCTATCTCGGCCGATCCGTCCCGACCGAAGACGATCCGCATGCCATCGCCGAGCGCGTGAGCGCCGGCCGCCGAGAAGGCTATGTCGCCAACCTCTACGGCCGGGTCGAGGGTGCCGCCGGCGTCGCGGCGCCCATTCGCGATCCTGATGGCCGCATCGTAGCCGTCGTCAATATTTCCGGTCCACGCGAGCGGATCGCCAACAATCTCGATCGCGTCACCGAGGCGACGGTCGAAGCCGCGCGTCGCGCAAGTGAGGAGCTCTCGCGACGCATTTTCAAAAATGGGAAAACCCACGGGAGGAATTGATGTCCTATTTGAAGAGAGAGCTCGCCGGTTGGCTGCTGGCCGCATTGGCGATGGTCTCGACCAGCGCCTTTGCCCAGGAGCCGAAGCTGCCTGAGTACTATCCGGCCGATTACGGCCAGATCGTCGAAGCCTCGCGCAAGGAAGCTGGCCTCGTCGTCTACTCCAACATGGCCGACAACAACTGGCAGCCTGTCATCAAGGGCTTCAACGAACTCTATCCCTGGATCAAGATCGAGACGCTCGACCTCGGCTCCGGCACCGTGCACACCCGTTGGGAAGCGGAAGCTGGCAGCGGTGCGCGCACCGCCGACATCCTGGTCTCCGGCGCAAACGACCGCTGGGCACGTTATGGCAGCGAGAGCCGCATGCTCGATTATGCCAGCCCGGAAACCGAACGCCTGCCGGGCTTCGCCAATCCCTATCCCGGCATCTACGTGATGTCGGCGGACCCGCTCGTCATCACCTACAATGCCGCGCTGCTGCCGGTGGGCCAGCGCCCGACCGGTTTCGCCTCGCTCGTCAAGGCGGCAGCCGCCGACAAGGCGACGTTCGACGGCAAGATCACCACCTATGACGCCGCCCGCAACTCCTTTGGGCTTGCTGCCTGGTGGAAGACGCTGCAGGTCAAGGGCGACGACGGCTGGAAGGGCTTGCGCGAAATCGGCCCGATGATCCGCGGTGAAGTCTCAGGCGGCCCGATGAACGAGAAGATCGCCACCGGCGAATATCTCGTCGGCATCGCCGTGTCCGGCATCACCATCTTCCCCCGCCTGGAGCAGCCCGGCGGCGAGATCCTCGGCTTTGCCTTCCCCGATGACGGAACGCCGGTCATGCTTCGCGGCCTCGGCATCCCGAGCGAGGCGGCCAACCCGAACTCGGCAAAACTGTTCGTCGACTATCTGCTCAGCCAGAAGGGCCAGACGCAGGTCGGCAAGGGCGGACTGACGCCTTATCGCGAGGACGTCGAAGAAGCCGAGGTTCGCTACACCTATCAGGCGATCGCTGCCAAGGTAGGCATGGAAAACCTGATCGCCGTCGGCTTCGACAAGGCGATCATCGATGACGCTGCGGGCTTTGCCACCAAGTGGACCGCCGCGATGGCCGGCAACTAACGGGCCTCGACTCAGCAACCGTCGGCCGCGATACGGTCGGCCGGCGGTTCCTCTGCCCTCATTTTCAACTCTACGAAGCCTGACGACCGTCTTTCGCGTTCGCGGACGGCTTTCGAGGACTATTGCCATGACCGAGCTCACAGCAGGGTCGGCACCGAGCGCCACGCGTGACCGGTCGACCATCACCTTCTGGGCGGTAAGCATCTTGACCACGATCCTGGTGATCGGGCCGATTGCGCCCATTATTCTCCAGGCCTTTCTCGACCGGCCGCTCTACAAGCCCGACGCCGTCGTCACCGCCGGCAACTTCGTTCGCCTGTTCACCGAGGCGGGCATGGGCAAGATCGTGCTCAACACGCTGTTCTTCGCCGTCGTCACGATGGTCGTTGCCCAGCTGTTCGGCTCGGTTATGGCCGTCATCGTCGGCCGCACCAATCTGCCCGGGCGCAAATGGATCGGCGAGATCCTGATCTGGCCCCTTTTCGTCAGTAATCTCGTCATGGCCTTCGGCTGGTTCACCATGTACGGACCGTCGGGCTATATCACCCTCGCCTTCAAGGCGAGCACCGGGCTCAGCCCGTGGAACCTCTACAGCCTGACCGGCATGAGCATCGTTGCGGGCTTGAGCCAGGCGCCGCTCGCCTATCTCATGTGCATCGGCGCCGTCACCAAGGCCGATGCCCAGCTGGAAGATGCTGCCCGCTCGGCCGGCGCCAGCCCGATGCGAGCGCTAATCAGCATCACCGTACCGATGATGCGGCCGGCCATGGTCTATTCCGCTGTTCTGAACTTCGTCATCGGCATCGAGATGCTGGCAATCCCGTTGGTTTTCGGCGGCCCGAGCGGCATTCATACCGTCACGACCTTCCTCTATGACCAGGGCATCAACGCCGCGGTGCAATCCGACTACGGCATCGTCGGCGCCGGCGCGGTCATGCTGCTTGTGATCGTCGGTCTGCTCGTCTGGCTGCAGGGCCGGTTGATGAAGGACAGCGGTCGCTTCGTCACCGTGCGCGGCAAGGCCTCCCGCCCCTCGCTCGTCGACCTCGGACACTGGCGCTGGGTCGCATTCGCCGCCGTCGCGGCCTATGTGCTCTTCACCATCGTCGCCGTCTTTGCGGGCATCTTCATGCGCGCCAGCGTCAGCTTCCTGACGCCGCTGGTCCCGTTCTGGAAGCTACTGACCCTTGCCAACTTCGAGCTGATCTTCAATCAGCCGGGATATGTCAGGGCGATCCTCAATTCCGTCGTCATCTCCTTCCTCGGCGGCATCATCGGCACCGCCTGCGTCGTGCTCATCGCGCTTGTCGCCAAGCGTTCCGAATTCCGCTTCCGCCGCGCGCTGGAATATGTCGCGCTGTTCCCGCGCTCGCTGCCCGGCATCATCGCCGGCCTCGGCTTCTTCTATGCCGTGGTCTGGGTCCCGGGCCTCGACATGATCCGCGGCACGATCTGGATCCTGATCGCCGCCTTTGTCGTGCGCTACATTCCGATCGGCTTCGGTGCGATCGCACCGGCGCTGTCGCAGATCGGTGAGGAGCTTGACCGCGCCTCGCGCATTTCCGGCGCCGACTGGTGGACGACGGTGACGCGCATCGTCCTGCCGCTGTTGAAGCCGGCGCTGTTTTCCAGCTTCGCGCTGCTCTTCATCCACTTCTTCAAGGAGTATGTGACGGCGGTCTTCCTCTATCAGCCGGGCTCCGAAATCATCGGCTCGACCATGCTGCAGCTCTATGCCCAGGGCGACAACGGACCCGTCTCCGCCCTTGCCACCATCCAAGTCATCATCACGGCCTTGTTCGTCTTCATGGCGCGCCGTCTGCTGGGAGCCAAGATCTATGGCTGATCTCATCCTCGACAACCTCTCCATCAACTACGGCTCCTACAAGGCCGTCAGCGAAGTCTCGCTGACCATTCCGAAGGGCGAGTTCCTGACGCTGCTCGGCCCCTCCGGCTGCGGCAAGTCGACGACGCTTTTTGCAATTTCCGGACTGAACCACGCGACATCGGGCGCAATCCGCATGGGCAATCGCGTGCTCTTCGACGGCAAGACCAAAACGGTGGTGCCGCCGGAACAGCGCAACATCGGGCTCGTCTTTCAAAGCTACGCGCTTTGGCCGCATATGTCGGTGGCGGAAAACCTCGCCTTCCCGCTGAAACTGCGCAAGATCGGCCGCGCCGAGCAGGACAAGCGCATAAAGGAAGCGCTTGAACTGGTCGAGATGGCCAAATTCGCCGAGCGTTACCCCTTCGAGCTTTCCGGCGGCCAGCAGCAGCGCGTGGCGCTCGCGCGCGCACTCGTCTATCGACCGGGCCTGCTTTTGCTTGACGAACCGCTGTCCAACCTCGATGCGAAGCTGCGCGAGCGCGCCCGTGTCTGGTTGCGCGAGCTTCAGGAACGTCTCGGCGTCACGACCGTCTACGTGACCCACGATCAGGCGGAAGCGCTTGCGGTTTCCGACCGCATCGCGGTGATGGACACGGGGCGTATCCGCCAACTCGGCACCCCGAAGGAAATCTACGAGACGCCGGCCGATGCCTTCGTCGCCGACTTCATCGGCTCCTCGAACTTCCTGACAGGTACCGTGGTCGATCGCGCCGCCGGCATCGCCAATGTTCGCCTCGAAGACGGAACGATGATCAAGGCGAACACCGGCCGGAACGGTGCTGACGAAAAAGTCGTGATTGCCGTGCGTCCGGAGCGGCTGCAGATCGTCGGCAGCGCCGGTGAAAACGTCGTACAGGCAACCGTTCAGGGCGGCTCCTATCTCGGCTCCGTCTATCAGTACGAGCTGACAGGCGCCGGCAGCACCTTCCGCGTCCAGACCGCGCGCGAGGTCGCCGCCAAGCATGTCTTCGTCTATGTGCCGCCGGAAGCCTCGACGCTGTTTGCCGCGCAATCCCGGCCGCAGGCCTGAGCCCTTAAACGCGGAGCACCTCATGACCAAGGAACCCAAAAGCTTCGACGCCGCCGCCAAAGGCCCGCTTGACGGCATTCGCGTCGTCGATCTGTCGCGGCTGGTCGCGGGCAACATGCTGTCGCTGCAGCTCGGCGATTTCGGTGCCGACGTCATCAAGGTGGAGCCGCCGGTCGGCGACCCCTTGCGCGACTGGCGCGACGGCGGAAGCTCGCTCTATTGGAAGACCTATGGCCGCAACAAGCGCTCGGTCATGCTCAACCTTCGCGAACCGGCTGCGATGGGTGCCATGCTCAAGCTGCTCGACACGGCGGATGTGTTCATCGAGAACTTCCGCCCGGGCACGCTCGAGGAGATGGGCATGGCGCCGGAGACGCTGCTTGCCCGCAATCCCGACCTGATCGTCGTGCGCATTTCCGGCTTCGGTCAGACCGGTCCTTACGCCACCCTGCCGGGGTTCGGCACGCTGGTGGAAGCGATGAGCGGATTTGCCGCCCGCACCGGCTTTCCCGATCGGGAACCGGTACTGCCGCCGTTGGCACTCGCCGACATGATCGCCGGCATCTACGGATCTTCGGCTGTCAGCATGGCGCTGCTGGCGCGCCAGCGCGGCACGGCGCGCGGGCAGGTCATCGACCTGTCGCTGCTGGAGCCGATGTTCTCGGTGCTCGGACCGGAGGCCGCGATCTACAAGACGACCGGCAAGATCAAGGAACGGGTCGGCAGTGGCTCCAACACGACATCGCCACGCAACGTCTATCGATGCGCCGACGGCAAATACGTCGCGCTGTCCGGCTCGACCCAGGCGGTTGCCAAACGTATCTTCGAGATCATCGGCCGTCCCGAAATGATCACCGATCCGCGCTTTGCCACCAATACCGACCGGGTCCGCAACCGGCCGCTGGTCGACGAGGCCGTCAGTGCCTGGTTTGCGACGAGGGAGCGCGACGACGCACTCGACGTCATGCGCCGGGCCGGTGCAACGGTCGGGCCGGTCTACAACATCGCCGATGCCTTCAGCGACGCGCATTTCATCGAGCGCGAGGTTTTTACCGAAGTGGAGGATCGTGAGCACGGGTCGCTGCCCATGCACAACATCCTGCCGCGGATGTCGGCGACCCCCGGCGTCTGGCGCAACCCGGCACCGGCGCTTGGCGAAAACACCCGCGACGTCCTCAACGAAGTCGGCCTGTCGACCGACGAAATCGACCTGATCATGGGGGGAAGAACCGAATGATGCTGCGCTCGCTACTTTATGTTCCCGGCAGTTCGCCCCGCTTTCTGGAAAAGGCCCACGAACGCGGCGCCGATGCCATTATCATCGACCTCGAGGACGCGGTCGCCGCCAACGAGAAGGACGCGGCAAGGGTCGCTCTTGCTCGAACCGTGCCGATGGTTGGCCAGCGCGGCGCTGCGGTGATCGTGCGGATCAACACCCATGACGAAACGACGATGCTGGCCGACGCCAGTGCGGCCTGCGAGGCCGGCGCACTGGCGCTCTACATTCCCAAGGTGTCTTCGCCTGAAGTCCTGCATCAACTCGATCGGCACCTGGAGCCGCTGGAATCGGCCGCGAACCGGCCGCCGATGCGGTTTGCGCCGCTGATCGAAGATCCCGCGGGATTGCTCAACGCCACGTCGATCGCCACAGGCCCGCGGGTCTTCGCCTTGTCGGCTGGTGGCGAGGACCTTGCGACATCCATGGGCGCCCAGCCGACGCCTGAGGTTTTGCGCATACCGAAGCTGATGATCCACTACGCCGCGAAGGCCGCTGGCGTCCTCTCCTTCGGGCTGCTGCGCAGCACGGCCGACTATGCCGACAAGGAGGGATTGGCTGCAGCCATAAGGGAAGCCAAGGACTTCGGTTTCGACGGCGCCACCTGCATTCACCCGAGCGTGATCTCGCTGCTGAATGACGGCTTCTCGCCTTCCGCGGAAGAGCTCGACCGCGCCCGACGGCTGATTGCCGCCGCCGATGCCGCCGCACTGACCGGGATCGGTGCCTTCACCTTCGAGGGCAAATTCGTCGACCTGCCGATCGTCACGCGCGCCCGCGGATTGCTGGCGCGCACCGCGGGCTGATCCAACCGCCCGGCGACCCCGCATCTATCCTGGAGAACAGAGTGTCCGACTTTCCAGCTGCCGAGAACCATACAAACCGCAAATGGCGCGTCCTTGTAACCCACAACAGGATTGCCGAGAGCGCCGTCGCGCTGCTCAACGCCCATGACTGCGATGTCTTCTTTTCTCCACCCTATGACGCCTCGGATGTCGTCGCCGCACGCGCCGCCGATCTCGGCGTCGACGCGATCATGGTGCGGCAGGGCCAGATCAACGAGGCTGTCATTGCCGCGTCGCCGAAGCTGAAGGTCATCGTCAAACATGGCGTCGGCGTCGACAATGTCGATATCCAGGCCGCCGCCGATCGCGGCATACCCGTGTTGCGCTCGATGGGCTCGAACGCGCGCGCAGTCGCCGAACACACGATCGCGCTTTCGCTGGCACTGATCAAGGAGATCGCACCGCTGACCGCGGCGGTCAAAGGCGGCCAATGGCCGAAACCGACCTTCATGGGGCGCGACATCGCCGGCACCCTCATGGGCCTCATCGGCTATGGCTCGATCGGCCGCGAGACAGCGGCCATGGCGCACGCACTCGGCATGGACGTCATCGTCTACGATCCGCATGCCGCAGCGACACTCGCTCAGGGGAACATAACCGCCATCGACGACGTCGACGAGCTTGTCGCCCGCGCCGACATCGTCAGCCTGCATTGCCCTTTGACGGCGGAGACTCGCCACCTGATCGATGCCCGTCGCCTGGCGCTGATGAAGCCGACGTCCTTCATCGTCAACACCGCCCGCGGCGGCATCATCGACGAAGCGGCGCTCGCCGTCGCCCTGCGCGACAGGCGTATAGCGGGTGCCGCGCTCGACAGCTTCGCAGCCGAACCGCCGGCTGCCGACAACCCGCTCTGGGCCTCGCCGCTGGTGCTGGCGACGCCCCACATCGGTGGCGTCACCCACGGCTCATCGAAAGCGATGGCCGAAATTGCCGCGCGCCACATCATCAGCGTCCTCAACGGCCAAGCGCCTGATGCCTTCAGCCTTGCGGCTCCGCAGAGCCTCGGCCTGCGCAAGGCGACCGCCTGAAGCTTTCCCGGGAAACGCGAGGCGGATTTCCGCCGGGAAATGCATGAAAACAACGAGATAGAGCGTTTCTACGACCCGCCTAAACCGGAAACGCTCGAGAGTTCCAGAAGGAAGACCACATGCCCATCGGTTTCAGAGTAAAGAACAGCATGAAGCGTATCGACGCTTCCTATGTCGAGGCCTTCCGCGTCCTGCCCGTCGCCAACGTGTCAGACAGCATGTCGCGGCTTGTCGCCGGCGGTGATCGGCTACGCCCGATGCATAGCGGCGGCGTGCTCGCCGGCCCGGCGCTGACGGTCAAGACCTGCCCGGGCGACAACCTGATGCTGCACAAGGCAATCGACATGGCGGCACCGGGCGACATCATCGTCGTCGATGCCGGCGGCGACACGACCAATGCGCTGATGGGCGAACTGATGCTGGCGCATGCGGTCAAGCGCGGCGTTGCCGGCTTCGTCCTCAACGGCGCAATCCGCGACGCCGAAGCCATCCGCGCCCAGCCCTTGCCGCTCTATGCACTTGGCGTCACCCATCGCGGCCCGTACCGAACGGGACCGGGCGAGATCGGCTTCCAGATTTCCATTGCCGGCATGGTGATCAATCCGGGCGACCTGATGCTCGGCGACATCGATGGTATCGTCTGCGTGCCGAAGGCGGATGCCGAAGCGGTCCTCAAGGCAACCCGGGCCAAACAGGATGCCGAAGCCAAGCAGATGGCGGCGACGCTTTCTGGAACGATGGACAGGTCCTGGGTGGACCGGGAACTCGAGCGGCTGGGCTGCGCCCTGGTCGACTAGCCTGCTCGATCAAAAGGCGCGGACCAAACACGACCGGGTTCCCCACCCGGTCGTTTTACGACGATAACTGCCCGACCGTTTCAACAACGCAGTGATCGACGTGGCCGCCAGCCGGTTGTCGGCCAAGCGCCCCGTTACGCGGCGTCTGCGACGCCCGTGCCTTCCGCCATCAGAGCCTCGTGGACCCGCCGGTCTAGACGCGACCTAACAAAAGCTGCGCGACATACAGCGCTCTGGCACGAATGCCCCTATTTTGGCCAGTTCCTCTCTCGAGCGAGAAGGTCGGGAGCCGTAGTGTCTGCCCATGCCGACGTTAGATGTCGCGAGGGAGCCGACGATGAAAAGCACGCTGTTTCCTTAAATCCCATTCGATTTAAGGATGAAAGCATGCAGCAATTCAAAGTGCTACAGCGACCTTTGCGCGTCTAATATGCCGCGCGGCGCTGTAGATACCTACATCGCCGACGCCAGTTTCTGCTCGTGGCAGCAGCCCTGGCCGCCACTGGTGCAACAGCGAGGAGCAGGGCCATGGCCGAGGAAACGTCCAAGAATGTCGTAGGCGGCAACGGCGTCACCATCGCCACGGGGACCTTTGGCGATCCCTTAGCGCCGCCGGTGCTTTTGATCATGGGTGCGATGGCCTCGATGATGTGGTGGCCCGACGAATTCTGCCGCAAGCTGGCGGCAAGCGGGCGCTATGTCATCCGCTACGACAACCGCGATACGGGGCTTTCCACCAAATATGCCCCCGGCAATCCTCCCTATTCGATGGAGGACATGGCCGGTGATGCAGTTGCCGTGCTCGACGCCTATGGCATTGCATCGGCTCACCTCGTCGGCATGTCGCTCGGCGGCATGATCGCTCAGATCCTGGCGTTGTCCGCTCCGGAACGGGTGTCGTCGCTGACGCTTGTCAGCACTACGCCAATGGGACTCGAGCTTGAGCTTCCACCGATAAGCACTGACTATATGGAACACGTCGCTGCGGCCGAAAGCGTTGACTGGTCGGATCGGACACAAGTGATCGATTTCATGACGAAGGACGCCCGCATGGTCGCGAGCACAGCCCACCCCCATGACGCGAACCGGATCCGTGCCTTCATCGAGCGGGATCATGATCGCTCGGGCGGCCTACTCTCCGCCACGAACCACTTCATGCTTCAGGGCGGCGACACTGTCAAAGGCAAGCTCAAATCGCTCGAAGCGCCGCTGCTGGTAATCCATGGCACCACCGACCCGATCTTCTCGGTCGAGCATGGGATGGCCATTGCCGAAGTTGTGGCCGGCTCCGAATATCTTCCGATCGCCGGCGGCGGGCATGAACTTCACAGGGCCGATTGGGGTATCATCATCCCGGCCATTGTCAGACACACGGACTAAAGCCAGGAAAAGTGCGAGGCGGTTTTCCTGGAAATGTGCAAAAACAAAGAGATAGAGCGTTTCTGCTACCTCGTCGAAACCAGATGCGCTCTCGGTGAAGGCAGTATCCCGCCTGCACAATATGGGTCGAAAGTACGCAGCGCCGACAACGTGCTGCGTGCTCTCGCCGTTTGGCGATGAGACAGCGAGGCGCCTGCGCCAACATCAAGGTCCGCGCTGATGAACGTCAGCGACAACGGGTTCTGTTGCGGGCAATATCTCGCCTGATTTCCTTGAGCGTGTGTCGCAACTCGGCAAGAGTGCCATCATCGCTGAGAGCGGTGCTGGTGCACTCGAGAAAATCGAGCTTGAGCTCCAGCTCGTCGTGTCGTTCGATCAATCCGGCCAGTATTCGAGACGTGCGCATGTCATACCCATCAAACGTCGGCGCCGTCATGGGCGGGCGCGGACGTCAAGATTGCTTCGCGGTCTCCGATACCCCTCCTGTGCGACAGTTTGTTGAAGCGTGAGCGCTTTCGCCTCGAACCGTTCCTTCAATTGAAACGTGCATGCCCATAGTCTGCGCGCCGATCCGGCCATATATTCCCGGCGGCGCTCACCCAAATACGTCCCGATGGTTACTGGCTGAGCGAAAACCGAAAACGCGCAAGGGAGATGTTTTGATGTATTACGCCATCCTCGCCTATCACGAAGAGGGAGTGGTCGAATCCTGGACCGAGGAGGAGGACGCGGCCCTGATGACCGACCTGCTCCAGGTCAATGACCGCCTCGTGCGGGAAAAATCCTTGGGCCCGGCGGCACGGCTTGGCCCCACCCAGCATGCAGTGACGCTGCGAGGCAAAGGCGAGGGCATTGTCATCGACGGCCCCTTTGCCGAAACCAAGGAACAATTGCTCGGTCTCTACGTCGTGGATTTTCCAACGCTTGAGGCAGCCGTGGCGGCAGCCCGTGATCTGCGCCGCGCCAACCCGACGGCCACCTATGAGATCCGGCCGATTTCGCTTTATCTCCCCGGCACGTCATTGGATTTCAAGGAAGAATAATAGTAAGCAATGCCTTACAATTAAAAATCGGGCTCGCCGATAGGGAGAGCCCGTTCTTCTTGCGTCTGCCGTTGCGACTTGTTCGAGGCTATGAAGCGCCAGCTGCGCACGATCAAACAGCGATGCGACGGTTGCCACAGCAGATGGTCACCTCGCCGATCGCTTCCAGACGAAACGCCCTTCCGGCCAGCGTCAGTAAAACCTTCCACGAGTGGAAATCCTCGGGGTTTGCGCTTGTTTGCACTGACTTTCGACGCCGGGAAAAGCCTGACCGCGGCAACGAAGCGGATCAAGCGACCTCAGCCCTGCCGGCGACGACACGGTTCCAATCGTCCTGCCGCAGCCGGAAGCACATCCACGGCGACGGCGTGCCCGAGAGGTCCAATATCGCGTCATAGAGATGCGCCGCACCGAGCTTGGCAGTCGCCTTTCGCGAACGAATGTTTGTCGGCGCGATATGGAACCAGACTTCCGGATAGGTACCGAAGGCATGGCCGAGCATCAGCCGCTTCAGGTCGAAGTTGGTGCCGCCGCCCCAATAGGCGTTGTTGAGGAAAGTAAAACCGATCGAAATGCTGTCCGGCATGTCAGGAGCGACGTAGTAGCGGGAGCATCCGATGATCTTGTCGTTTTGCCGATCTATCGCCACGAGCGTCGTTTCGCTTGCAAGCAACAACGCGAAGTAGGGCTCGAAGTTCTCCCGCTTGTAGCGATCCGTTGCTGGATGCCCTGCCCAGACGTCGGGATGGCTTGCTGCGGAGTAAAGGCCCTCGAGGTCTTCCGGCCGCAGCGGCCTGAGGAAGATGGCCTCGCCGCTCAATGCCGGTTGTGGATCGAAATCAGACTTGAACATGCTCTTGTCTCATGATGATGATGATGGAACGGGGATCATGTCCGCAATTGCGCGGTCGAAATCGCGATGACTTTCCGAAAGGCCGTTCCTGACGCCCATCCTGTCCGGCTCTGGACGGTTCTGGCTCAGCTTGCGTTTGCCTGTCAGATGCGTAATCGGCATTCGAATACCGACGATGCCGCGCAATTGCGCTGCGATATAAGCCGCAGGCGCATCGCTGACGGCCCACGGCTTTGCGGCCGCCGCCTCGTGGAGATCAGTGAGCCGCTTGACGACATCGAGCAGCCGGGCCGGATCATCGAAGAACTCGACCGGGCCCTTTGCTTGAACAGCAGTGTAGTTCCATGTCGGAACCACCTTTCCATGCTCGGCCTTCGCTGCATACCAGGCCGGGGTGATGTAGGCGTCGGGACCCATGAAGACAGCGAGGCCATCGCCAATCATGGGCGTTTGCCACTGCGGATTGGGGCGGGCGAGGTGGGCATAAAGCGTACCCATTTCTCCCTCCTCAGCGTCGAGCAACATCGGCAGCGGTGTCGCCAAGGGACCTTGCGCCGTCGCGGTGATAAAATTGGCGATGCGGCATGCCCGCATCATCGCGTGTATTTCGCTGGTGTCGTCGACCACAAAAGCTGGCGGCGTGTACATGGAACTCTCCTTGAACTTCGCGCAGCATCGGCGTTAACTGGCACAAAATAAACGTCCAGTTTCGGAGATTTTCATTGGGCCAGTTGAGCGGTGGGAGATCACAACGCACGGGCGCTGCCCGCCGCATTTACCTTGAGCTGCAAGAGCAGATTGGTGCTGGCGTCTATGCGCCCGGTGACAGGCTGCCATCGAGCCGTGCGCTCGCCGAGGAACTGGGCGTGTCGCGCACGACGGTCACGGCCGCTTTCGACCAGCTCGTCTCCGAGGGCTACGTGATCAGCCACCAGGGCTCGGCGTCGATCGTCTCGGATATGGCCGGGCCAGGAACGCGACACAGCCGACAGGCTGAGCATCGCCTGGAATGGCCGATGTCGGACTATGCTGCCCGGCTGATGGAGCTTCCGATCCACTATGCTGAGAGGCGGCCGGCACTGGAGTTCGATTTTCGCTATGGCGATATTGCCGCCGCCGACTTTCCGACGCTGCTGTGGCGGCGGGCGATGAATGCGGCGCTGCTGCGCCGCCGTGATAGCCTTTCCTACGAGCATCCGGCCGGCTCCGCCGCCCTGAAACAACAACTTCAGGGCTATCTCTGGCGTGTGCGCGGCATCCGCTGCGACGCCGATCAGATCGTCGTCGTTTCCGGCTCGCAACAGGCGCTGGATCTCTGCGCCCGCGTTCTCGTCGATCGCGGCGACCGCGTCATTGTTGAGGAACCGTGTTATGCCATGGCGCGCAACGTCATGGTCGCCGCCGGCGCTGAAATCGTTGCCGCTCCCTGCGACCGTGCCGGCCTTGTCGTGGAGCACCTGCCGTCCCGTGGAAAATCAGCGCTCGCCTACGTGACGCCGAGCCACCAGTTTCCGCTCGGTGGCGTCCTGCCGCAGAGCCGGCGGGACGCGTTGCTCCAATGGGCCTATGCGGTCGGAGCCTATATCATCGAGGACGACTACGACGGCGAGTACCGCTATGACGTGAAGCCGATACCGCCGCTGTTTCAAGCGGATCGTGACCGGGTCATTTATGTCGGCACAGTCTCGAAGACGCTCTCGCCGGCCCTCAGGCTGGGCTATCTCGTGGTTCCCCGGCCGTTGATCGAGGTCTTCACGCGATGCAAGCAGATCGCCGACCGGCATAGCCCGAGCCTTGAGCAGGAGGCGCTCGCAATCCTACTGGAAGCAGGCTCATACGAACGGCATGTCCGTAGGATGCGCCGGTCCAATGCCGAGCGTCGCGCCGCCCTGATCTCGGCACTGACATCATGCTTTGGCGAACAGTTAGAGATCGTCGGCACATCGGCCGGGCTGCATGTCGTCGTCTGGTTCCGTGAGATCAGCGCACAGCATGAGACGCGGCTGATCGAAACCGCGGGGGCTGCCGGGATTGGCATCTACCCCGTGTCGCCGCTCTATCTCGAACGCAAACCGGACCGGGCCGGCATGGTGCTCGGCTATGCCTCGCTGACACCGGACGAATTGCGCCGGGGAACGGAAAAGCTGGCATCCGTCGTTTACGGATTAGGCGAGCTGTCCTGCGGCCCAAACGACGGTTGAGTTGCCCACAGGCCTAGATTTCTGCCACCAGCTTCGCCAGCGCTAGGGATGCGGTGAGGCCGGGCGACTCGATGCCGAACAGATTGATCAGTCCGGGCACGGCGTGCACGCTTGGTCCTTGCACGACGAAGTCCTGGCTTGCGACCTCCGGCGGCACGATCTTTGGCCGGATACCGGAATAGGCCGGCACGAGCGCGCCGTCCTTCAGGCCAGGAAAATAGCGGCGAACACCGGCGTAGAATGATGCGGCCTTCGCCGGATCGACGTCATAGCTCAATGTATCGACCCACTCGATATCGGGGCCGAAACGGGCCTGGCCGGCCATATCGATGGTTAGATGGATGCCGAGTCCACCCTTGACCGGCACGGGATAGATTAACCGTGAGAACGGCGCCCTGCCGACATGGGAGAAATAGTCGCCCTTGGCATAGTACTCTTTCGGCACGAGCCCGAGAGGCATGCCCTCAAGCTGGCGCGCCAGCATCGGTGCGCCGAGGCCGGCGGCGTTGACGAACAGCCGGCAGGCAAGGCTCATGGGTTCGGCGCCGCCGACGTCGATGACGATACCGCCATCGGTCACCTTGCCTCGCTCGACGGGGCTGTTGAGCGCCAAGACCGCGCCGGCATTCTCGGCATCGCCAAGCAGCGACATCATGTACGCGTGGCTGTCGATGATGCCGGTTACCGGCGACAGCAGCGCGCCGGTGGTGGCAAGCGCCGGTTCGAGGACGCGCGCATCCGCGGCCGAGATTTGCCGGAGATCCGGCACGCCATTTTGCGCCGCGCGCACCGCGATATCGGGGAGCTGCTCAAGCTCCAAGGCCGAGGTGGCCACGATCAGCTTTCCGCATTGCCGATGGGGGATGCCGCGTTCGCGGCAATAGGCATAGAGCAGGGCCCGGCCTTCGACGCACAAGCGCGCCATCAGGCTGCCCGCCGGATAGTAGATCCCGGCGTGGATCACTTCGCTGTTGCGCGACGACGTTACGCTGCCGATACGATCGGCCGCTTCGACGATGATCACCTCACGGCCGGCTTGAGCAAGCGCGCGAGCGACGGCCAACCCGATGACGCCGGCTCCCGCGACAATGCATTCCACTTGCTCATGGGACATAGCGGACCTCAACAGCGTCGCGCGTCAAATGGGACGCCAAGGGCGCTGCAAGACGATGCAGTAGCACAGCATGACGGGATACGTCAGGCAGCACAGGAACGGATGATCTGAACCATCGATATCCCCTGCTGCCTGACGTCATATGCTGCGGACCCGCTTTCAGGCTGCCCGTGCACCGGCGGCGAGCGGGATCTCGATGTCGACTTCCAGCGTCGTCACGTGTTCGCCGCGGTCCATCTTGACTGTGACCTTGTCGTCGTCGATCTGAACGTGCTTGGAGATGACCGCAAGAATCTCTTCCCGCAGCAGCGCAACGAGATCCGATTGGCCGACGGAGGCGCGCTCATGTGCCAGCAGGACCTGCAGGCGCTCACGCGCCGTCGGGGCCGAGCTCTGCTTTTTGAAGAAACTGAAAATGCTCATGCTGCCCTCCGTCCGAAGATCTTGCCAAACAGACCGCGTTTTTCACCCGGGATGGTCATCGGCACGGTTTCGCCTGCAAGCCGGCGAGCGGCGTCGAGATAGGCAAGCGCCGGCGCAGACTTGCTGTCGGCGAGCGTCACCGGGGCGCCGATGTTGGATGCCCTGAGCACGTCCATGCTCTCGGGAACGATGCCGAGCAGCGGAATCGACAGGATCTCCAGGACATCGTCGACCTTCAGCATGTCGCCACGTTCGGCGCGCAGCGCATCGTAGCGGGTCAGGAGCAGGTGCTTCTCGACCCGTTCTCCCCGCTCGGCCTTCTCTGTCTTGGCGTCGAGCAGGCCGATGATCCGGTCGGAGTCGCGAACCGAGGAAACTTCCGGATTGGTCACGATCACGGCCATGTCGGCATGGCGCATGGCAAGCGTTGCACCGCGCTCGATCCCGGCAGGGCTGTCGCAGATGATCCAGTCGAAATGCTTCTTCAGGTCGTTAATGACACGTTCCACGCCTTCCGGCGTCAGGCTGTCCTTGTCACGGGTCTGCGATGCCGGCAGCAGGAAGAGCGTCTCCAGGCGCTTGTCGCGGATCAGCGCCTGCGGCAGCTTGGCGTCACCCTGAATGACGTTGACCATGTCATAGACGACACGGCGCTCGGCACCCATGACGAGGTCGAGATTGCGCAGGCCGACATCGAAATCCACGACGACGGTCTTCTCGTTGCGCTGCGCGAGCGCTGCGCCGAGAGCAGCGGTCGACGTCGTCTTGCCGACGCCGCCTTTGCCCGATGTAACAACAACTACTTTCGCCATCTTCCGCTCCTGTTTCCTGGCCGGCACCGGCTCAGTTAAGTCTCTCTGCCATGATCGAGTCGTCTTCGAGCCAAAGCTGCACCGATTGTCCACGAAGCTCGGACGCCATGTCGTCGGCGGTCTTGTAGACACCGTCGATGGCCAGCAGTTCTGCCTCCAGCCGGCGGCAGAAGATCCGTGCCGAGGTGTTACCTACGGAACCCGCCAGCGCCCGCCCCCGGAGCGCTCCGTAAATATGGATCGAACCGCCGGCGATGATTTCGGCGCCGGATGCGACCGACCCGATCACGGTGACATCGCCTTCCGGAAAGATCACCGATTGTCCGGAACGAACCGGCTCCCTGACGATGATCGACGCGCTCGCTCTGGCCGCCGGCGTTTCCTGGCCGATGACGGAGACAGCCTCAGGTGCCTTCGGCTCACCGGCGATCAACTCGCCCGCTGCCGCCTCGAATTCCGGCGCCGGCCGCCCGCCTCTCATTGAGGGTGGCATGCCCGGCTCGAACAGCGAGGGACGTCCGCCCTCGATGCCCAGGACGCGGACGTTCCTGCTGGCGAGTTCTTCGAGCAGGCCCTTCAGCTGCGGCCGGTCGATTTCGAGGTCGACGATATCAAGCACTACCGGTCGGCCGAGAAAAAAACCCGCCGAGCGAGCGGCCAGATCGTCGAGCCGCGTCAGCCACGAATCGAGTGGAAGCTCGGGCGACAGCGCGAGGCTCAGGAACGAGCGGCCCTTGATACGGATCGAACGAGCGTCTGTTAGCACTTTGATCATCTTCGTTAATTTTTCGTTGCCGTGATCTAGGCGACGGATGGTTAACAATTGGTTAACAGGTGCCTGCCGCTTCTCGCAGGCGGGCTTTTCGAACGGCTTGCCTCGACACAACTTCGGCAAGCAGGACCGTTGTACGCTTCATCGCGAATGATCTGCCATCGGGTGCACCACGGCCGATTGAACCGGGTACGCCGGTGTCCTATTGGTGCCGACGGCGGTTTCTCGAAAGCAGAATGAATGAAGCACTTTGTCATCGATTGTCAGGGGATTGCAACCGATGCGGATCTCTGGCGCCGCTACCTTGCCGTGACGAATCCTGCGGCTGGTCAAGACTTTGGCTGCAACCTCGACGCGTTCTGGGACGCGGTCGAGGGCGGCGGGCCGGGCTATCCCGGGCGATGCAAACTGACGTTCAAAAATGCAGCAGCGTTCAGCCACATCAAGACCGGCAGTGGCGTATCCCTGTTGGATGGCTTGCAGAATATCGCGCGGGCCGCGACCGTCGTCGTGATTGAGTTCAAGTAGTCGAGATCATCAAAGGCGAGCACTGGAACAGGCTGCATCTCACCTCTCACGCGAGACCCTTGTTGCGGGGTTCGGCATCGATCAGCGACACGCTCAGCGCCGCAAGCAGTAGCAGGCCCGAAATGACGCCGAGCGCGGTCGTGAAACTGGTCGCCATGATCGGGGCAACCATCGACGGCGCAAGCAACCCGCCGACACGGGCGATTGCGCCGGCTGTGCCCATGCCGCTTGCGCGCAGGCTCGTCGGATAGATTTCCGGCGTCAACGCATAGATCGCACCCCACGTGCCCAACAGGGCAAAATTCATCAACAGCGTAGCCGCAACGACAAGCCCTATGCTCTGCCCAAGAGCATAGGCCAGGGAGCCGGCCGCGCTGAGGAGGAGAAAGCCGATCAATGTTGCCTTCCGCCCCCAGCGTTCCACGCCATAGGCAGCCAACGCGTAACCGGGCAACTGGGCCAGTGCCAGAACGACGAGAAAGACTTCGCCGCGTATGAAACCGAAGCCCTCGCCGGCAAGCTTGACCGGCAAGTAAACGAAGATGCCGTAGTAGGATATGGAAATGAGCAGCCACGCCGACATCAGAAAGATCGTCCGGCGGCGAAGCGCAGGCGATAGAAGTGCTGTGATCGATTTGCGCTCGGCAGCCTGAGGGACGATCGGCGGGATGGCGACATCCCGTCCGTTCACATCAGCGATGCGCTGCAACACGCTGCGGGCCTCGGTCGAATGTCCCTGCCGGTTCAGGTAAAAGGGCGATTCCGGGACGTAGAAGCGCAGGACGACACCGATCAACGCCGGAATGCCGGTGATGAAAAAGATGATCCGCCAAGCCTCGCTGCCATGACTGCCAGCCACAAGCGCCAGGATCGCCAGTGCAACGGTCCCAATGGCCCAGAACCCCTCCAACAGCACCAGCCAGCGCCCCCGTCGGTTGGCCGGCAGAAATTCAGCCATCATGGCGTAATCGACCGGCAGCGTGCCGCCAACCCCAAGCCCGGTGAGGAAACGGGCCACGAATAGCCAGGTAAGGTCGGGTGCAAAGGCCGACGCGATGCCGAAAATTGCGTCGATGATGATCGCGATGAACAGCACGGGTCGCCTGCCGATGCGATCGGCGAGCCGCCCGAAAACAAAGGCACCGACGAGCATGCCGAGAAAGAAGAACGTGCCCGACTGCAGAGCCTGCGGGATGGTGACGCCGAACGTCGCAGCAATTGACGGCGCGCTGAAACCGATTGCCAGCACCTGCATGGCATCTGCCGCCCAGACAAGGCCGAAGATGACGAAGAGGCGACGCTGGAACAGCCCGACGCCGGCGGCCTCGATGCCCTGTTCGATGCTGACTGACTGCATGGGAGGCCTTTGTGCTTATCGTTAATCGGTGGCGCGGCTGTTCGGGCGAGGATGCATCTGCGGCTATCGCACCCGAGAGATGTCCGTCTTTCGTGAAACCTATCCGCGCCGACGCACAATCGCCAAGCCTTCAGCCCGCCCGCGAGCGATAAACGACAACGATGCTCGCCGCACTCAGCAGTGCCAGCACATACCAGGTTACCGCATAGACGAGATGACTGTTGCGGAAGCTGACCACCGTCAGCCCGCCGACAGGGAGACCACCCGGATGGGGCGTGGCGTCGGCATCGATGAAATAAGGTGCGATATTCGCCAGGTCCTGGGCCCTGGCGATCGCAACGACGTCACGCGAATACCAGCGATCGGCTGTCGGGTCGTTGGAACGCAGGAAGCCGCCACCCGGTTCCGGCATTCGCAAGAGGCCGATAACCTCGACAACACCGGAAGTCCGGCTCTGGGAGCGGGCGGCAGCATCGCGCCGATCGAGCGGAACAAAGCCACGGTTGATCAGAATGGTCGACCGGTCGTCCTGGACGATCGGCGTCATCACCCAGAAGCCGGCGCCACGCTCGGTGACCGCCTGGACCAGCACTTCCTTCTCGTGCTCGAAGACGCCGGTCGTGGTCACGCGACGGTATTCGTCCTTTTCCGCGCTGATACCGGGCCATTCGGCCGGGGGCGGAGCCGGAACAGGTTCGGCGTGAACCCGGGCATCGACGCGGGCAATCAGCTCGAGCTTCCAGAAGAGCCTCTGCACCTGCCAGGAGCCGAGGGCGAAGAAAGCCACCATCAGCACCGACAGGGCGACGGTGAGAATGGTGCGAGCGCGGACAGGCTCTGCCCCCACTTCGATCTTCGCCGCTCCCCCATTCATCGCCATGCCGTCAACGGACCGTCATGGCATGTTCTTCATCATTTCGTGCGTCATCGGCATCATGTTGACGTTCAGATGGTGCATGACCCACAGCGAGCCGGCGAGCGCGATGCCGACGATAATGAGCGTGAAGATCAGCGCCATCATCGTCCAGCCGCCTTCCGAACGCGGGTTCATGTGCAGGAAAAAGATCATGTGCACGACGATCTGGATGGCCCCGAGGCCCATGACGAAGACGGCCGTCGTCAGCTTGCTATCGAACACGCCGCCTATGACCAACCAGAAGGGAATGGCGGTCAGGACGACGGAAAGCGCGAAGCCGATCATGTAGCTTCTGAACGAGCCGTGGCCGGCTTGGTGGCCGTGGCTGTGGCCGTGATGGGCCTGGCCGGCATCTTCATGGGTGAGGCTGTTTGGCTGTGAGCTCATCCGATGGCTCCGATCAGATAGACGAAGGAGAAGACGCCAATCCAGATGACGTCGAGGAAGTGCCAGAACATCGACAGGCACATCAGGCGGCGACGGTTCTCGGGGATCAGGCCATGCATCTTGACCTGCACCATCATCGTCACGATCCAGATGATGCCGAAGGTGACGTGCAGGCCGTGGGTGCCGACGAGCGTGAAGAACGACGACAGGAACGCGCTGCGTGTCGGGCCTGCCCCCTCAAGGATCAGGTGATAGAACTCGTAGAGTTCCAGCCCGAGGAACGCCAGGCCGAACACGGCGGTCACGCCAAGCCAGAAGATCGTCTCCATCTTGGCGTTGCGCTCCATCTGGAGCATGGCAAAACCATAGGTGATCGAGGAGAACAGCAGCATTGCCGTGTTGATGGCAACAAGCGGCAGATCGAACAGATCGGCCGGCGACGGACCGGCCGCATAGTTGCGCCCGAGCACGCCATGGGTGGCGAAGAGGACGGCGAAGATGAGGCAGTCGCTCATCAGGTAGATCCAGAAACCCAGCATGGTGCTGCCTTCGGGATGGTGCTCTTCCTCCAGGTAGAACTGCGGCGCTTCGGTTGCTTCGACTTGGGTCTTGTTCGCCATCTCAGGTGCGCTCCGCCAGAAGTTCGGACCGGGCGTCCTCGGTTGCGGTGACGGTCTCGGCAGGGATGTAGAAATCCCGCTTGTAGTTGAACGTGTGGCCGATCGACACGACGAGCATGGTAACGAACGCAACGATCGCCAGCCACCAAATGTACCAGATCAGCGCGAAGGCGAGCACGACGCTGAGACCCGCGAGGATGACGCCGGTTCCGGTATTCCGTGGCATATGGATCGGCTTGAAGCCGCCGAGCGGACGCTCGTAGCCACGGTTCTTCATATCGTACCAGCTGTCGTGATCGTGCACGACGGGCGTGAAGGCGAAGTTGTAATCCGGCGGCGGCGAGGAGGTCGACCACTCGATCGTCCGGGCGTTCCACGGATCGCCCGTCGTGTCGCGCAGCTGATCGCGCCTGAGGTAGCTGACGACGAGCTGGACGACGAAGGAGGCGATGCCGAGCGCGATCAGCACGGCGCCGAAGGCGGCGATGACGAACCAGATCTGCAGCGACGGGTCCTCGAACTGCGACACGCGGCGGGTAACGCCCATCAGGCCGAGCACGTAGAGCGGCATGAAGGCGAAGAAGAAGCCGATCTGCCAGAACCAGAAGCTCATCTTGCCCCAGAACGGATCGAGCTTGTAGCCGAAGGCCTTCGGCCACCAGTAGACGAGACCCGCCATCAGGCCGAACACGACGCCGCCGATGATGACGTTGTGGAAGTGGGCGATCAGGAACAGCGAGTTGTGCAGCACGAAGTCTGCAGGCGGGATGGCCAGCATGACGCCGGTCATGCCGCCGATGACGAAGGTAACCATGAAGCCGACCGTCCACAGCATCGGGACTTCGTAGCGGATGCGGCCGCGATACATGGTGAAGAGCCAGTTGAACATCTTCGCCCCCGTCGGGATCGAGATGATCATCGTGGTGATGCCGAAGAAGGCGTTGACCGATGCCCCGGACCCCATGGTGAAGAAGTGGTGCAGCCAGACAAGATAGGACAGGATCATGATCACGCAGGTCGCATAGACCATGGAGGCGTAACCGAAGAGCCGCTTGCCACAGAAGGTGGCAACGACTTCCGAGAAGATGCCGAAGGCCGGCAGAATGAGAATGTAGACCTCCGGATGGCCCCAGATCCAGATGAGGTTCACATACATCATCGGGTTGCCACCAAGGTCATTGGTGAAGAAGTTGGTGCCGGCGTAGCGGTCGAGCGACAACAGCGCCAGCGTCGCCGTCAGGATCGGGAAGGTGGCGACGATCAGGATATTGGTGCAGAGCGACGTCCAGGTGAAGACCGGCATCTTCATCAGCGTCATGCCCGGCGCGCGCAATTTGACGATGGTCGCGATCAGGTTGATGCCCGATAGTGTCGTTCCGACACCCGCGACCTGCAGGCCCCAGATGTAATAGTCGACGCCGACGCCGGGACTATAATCGGCGCCCGACAGCGGCGGATAGGCAAGCCATCCGGTGCGCGCGAATTCGCCGACGAACAGCGACATCATGATGATCACGGCACCGGCCGTCGTCATCCAGAACGAGAAATTGTTGAGGAACGGAAAGGAGACGTCGCGCGCACCGATCTGCAGCGGCACGACATAGTTCATCAGGCCGGTGACGAAGGGCATGGCCATGAAGAAGATCATGATCACGCCATGTGCGGTGAAGATCTGGTCGTAGTGGTGCGGATTGAGATAGCCCTCGTTGCCGTTGAAGGCGATCGCCTGCTGCAGGCGCATCATGATCGCGTCGGCAAAGCCGCGCAGCAGCATGATGAGCGCTAGGATCACATACATGATGCCGATCTTCTTGTGATCGACACTGGTGAACCACTCGGTCCAGAGGTAGCCCCAGAGCCTGTATTTCGTGATCAGCGCCAGGACGGCGATGCCGCCGATCGCCACGGCGATGAACGTCGCGACCAGGATCGGCTCGTGATAGGGGATCGCTTCCCAGGTGAGCCGCCCGAAGATGAATTGTGTGAGGTTGGTGTTACCGAACATAGGGCTATCCAAATTCTCTTGAAATGCGGGCGTCAGGGCTTCGTGGTGCCGGCGTTGTTCAACTGTGCGGGCGCCGGACCGGCTTGGTTCCCGGCAGGCGCCGCTTGATCCCCGTGCATGTTGTGCATGTCGTGGTTCATCGTCTGCGGCTCTTTGTCGATGCCTTCGGCCGGCTCTTCGCTCTTCGAAGGATTGCCCGTCGCCGGGAAGGTGGCGCCCGGTGCTGCTTCGCCCGCATGGCCCGTTTCCCCGGCATGGCGGTTGTCGTGCTCGAGCTTGGCGCGGTTTTCGTGGCTTTCCACGCCGGCGCCACCCATCATGTCGATGTGCATCATCTGGTTCATGCACATCTGGCCTGTGCGCACGCACATGTTCAGCACCGCGTCGTAAAGCCCGTCCTCGACGCCGGCGTAGTATCGGACCGGTTCCTTCGTGCTCGGCTTTTCGAGTTTCAGGTAGGCGTCGCGATTGAGCATGGTGCCGTTCTGCTTGACCCTTGCGACCCACTGATCGAAGCCGGCCTGGTCCAGCCCATGAAACTTGAAGCGCATGTGCGAGAAGCCGTCGCCGCTATAGTTGGACGACAGGCCTTCATACTCGCCCGGCTTGTTGATGACGGCGTGCAGCTTGGTCTGCATGCCCGGCATCGCATAGATCATGCCGGCCAGCGCTGGCACATAGAAGGAGTTCATCACCGACGATGCGGTAATCTTGAAATTGATCGGCACGTCCACGGGTGCTGCCATCTCGTTGACGGTGGCGATGCCGTAGTCCGGATAGAAGAACAGCCACTTCCAATCGAGCGCCACGACCTCGACGGTCAAAGGCTTCGTCTCGGCGGGAACAGGCCGATTGGCGTCAAGCCGGTCGAGCGGCCTGTAGGGATCGAGCTTGTGGGTGCTGATCCAGGTGACGGCCCCGAGCGCAATGATAATCGCCAGCGGCGCTGACCAGATGACGACTTCCAGCCCGGTGGAGTGATGCCATTCCGGATCGTACTTGGCAGCCGTGTTGGACTGGCGGTAGCGCCAGGCGAAGAACAGCGTCAGGAAAAGCACCGGCACGATGATGATCAGCATGAGGATCGTCGAAACGACGATCAGATCTCTCTGCTGTGCCGCGATATCGCCGGAGGGCGACATCACGACCAGGTCACACCCGGCGAGGGCCAGAGTCGATAGAAGAACGGCCGATCGTCCGGCGAGCTTCAATGGAGTGGGCATTTCGGGCTCCATTTGCGTTTTGTCTAGTCGGCACTAATCGCGTATCGGGCTCGGCGGAATGAGGTCGTTCGTCGCACTGCAACATTCTGTCGCATCGCAGCAGAATGGACAGCGACGTCCGCAAATGCCCAATCTAGTGCATCCTCGCCGGCTGACCATTGGCAAGATGCCGACGAGTTCACGTTTTTTTTTCGCCGCTTCCTTGATCTCGGGCGTTGATTGATCAACATTTCGACGAGGCGGCACAAATCGCCGGGAGGAATTCATGAGCTCGGTCGTCAATCCTACGTCTTCAGGCCTTGAGCGGGACGCCCGTCGCATCCATGACGACAAGCCACTGTCACCAGGCAGCATCGCCATTGGCGTGGTCATCGGCCGGATGTCGGAGTTCTTCGACTTCTTCGTCTACGGCCTCGGCTCGATCCTGGTCTTCCCGAAGCTCATCTTCCCGTTCGCTCCCAGTCCGGTCGCGGCCACGCTGATGTCGTTTGCGATCTTTCCGCTAGCCTTTATCGCGCGTCCGGTCGGCTCACTCGTCTTCATGTGGATCGACCGCAACTACGGCCGCGGCACCAAGCTGACCATCGCCCTTGTCATCCTCGGGGGCTCAACGGCCTCGATTGCTTTCCTGCCGGGCTACGAGACCATCGGCTACTGGGCGGTGGCGCTGCTGGCGCTTTTCCGACTTGGACAGGGTTTTGCGCTCGGCGGCGCATGGGACGGACTTGCGTCCCTGCTCAACCTTAACGCCCCGCCGAACCACCACGGCTGGTATGCGATGATCCCGCAGCTCGGGGCCCCCATCGGCTTTGCCCTCGCCAGCATCATCTTCTGCTATTTCGTCGCCAATCTTTCCGAGGAGGATTTCCTTTCCTGGGGCTGGCGCTACCCGTTCTTCGTCGCTTTTGCGATCAACGTCGTGGCGCTGTTTGCCCGACTGCGCATCGTTGCAAGCAAGGAATTCGGCGCGGCGATGGACGCACAGGAGCTGCAAGCCCGGCCAGTGTTCGAAATGCTGAGCAAACACGCGCTGGACGTGGTGCTCGGCGCCTTCGTGCCTTTGGCGAGCTTTGCGATGTTCCATCTGGTGACGATCTTCCCGCTCAGCTGGGTCATCCTGAACGGCGGACAGTCGGCTGCCCGGTTCCTGCTGGTCCAGGTCGCAGGCGCAGCCGTCGGCGTGATCGGCATTATCGTGTCGGGCCTGATCGCCGACCGCGTCGGCCGCCGCAACGAGCTGATGATCGGCGCGACACTGATCGCCATCTTCAGTTTTTCCGCACCCTTCCTTCTTGACGCCGGCGGGGCCGGGCAGGACGCCTATATCCTAATCGGCTTTGGCGTCCTCGGCCTCACCTTTGGCCAGGCCTCCGGCGCTGTTTCCTCGCGCTTCACCCAGTACTACCGCTACACCGGAGCCGCACTCACCTCCGACCTGGCTTGGCTCGTCGGCGCGGCGTTCGCACCGCTGGTGGCGCTTGGGCTTGCGACCAGCTTCGGCATCGTCTTCATCGGCGGCTACCTGATCTCCGGCGCGATCTGCACGCTGGTGGCACTCAGCCTCACCCGGGCGCTCGACCAGAACTGAACCGCTTCCGGCGGTTCGGCTCCGCATCTGACACTGCCGTCCAGCCTGCCTTTGCGTTCTTCTGAATGAACGGGGAATAATCCCTGACGCCGACCGTTCTTCCGCCCATCCGAACGGAGAACGAGCATGTTGCGCGAAACACTTTCCTTACTCGAACTGCGGCGTCGATGGTCAATCACGAGACCGCCGACACCCCTGCCCGGCGCTCGCGGCTTGCCATTAGGCCGCCAACGGCGGTGACGATAATGACGGCGGCGTAGATGTCGGTGGTCGTTTGATAGCCCAGTGTCTTTGCAAGAAACCCTGCGGCCATCGCCGGCAGACTGAAGGCGAGATAGCTCTGGATGTAGAAGGCAGAAAGCAGCCCGGCGCGCTCATCCGCCTTGGCGAGCGGCATGATCGAGCCCATGATGCCGAGGAAGCTGGTGCCGAAACCGACTCCGGTTAGCAAGGTGCCAAGGGTCATGACCGGCACATTTGCGAGGTGCGTGCCGGCAACCACGATCAGCATACCGGCGGTCGTGGCCGAGACGCCGAAGGCCACGTTTGCCCGGGGACTGCGCGAGCGGCGCAGGAAGACGCTGACGGCACCGGCTGCCATCAACGTGGCGACAACGGCTCCACCGGTCAGCGGTGCCCGGCTGCCGGTGACGGACGCGACGAGCGAGGGCATCAGCGAGAGATAGAAGCCCCCAAGCGCCCAGTTGGCGATGTTGATCGGCGTCACCAGTGCCAGCGGTCGCTTGATCTGAGGCGGAATGGCGATCGTCGGCTTCAGCGAAGACAGCGCGCCGCTGCGTCTGCCGCCGGTCTCCGGCGTCAGCCATATCGCGAGCGCCAGCACTGCAAAGCCGATCAGGAGCACGCCATAAACGAGGTGAAGCGGAAACGGCCCGTATTGAATGAGCGCGCTGGTGCCCAATGCGCCAACGGCCATGCCGATCAGCGGCGCGAGCGAATTGACGAGCTGGCCCCTGCCGCGATCGACGTCGACCAGCGACGCACCGATAGAGGCGCCCGCAATGCCGGTCGCAAACCCCTGGACGATACGCGCCGCGATCAGCCAGGGCGGTCCGTCGGCAACGACGAAGAGCGCCATCCCCACGATTTCGAGAAGCAGCGCAACGAAAATCACCGGCTTCCTGCCGAGATGGTCAGATATCGAACCGGCGATCAGCAGGGCGGACAGAAGCGCGAAGGCGTAGACCGCGAAGATGCCGGTCATCATCACGGGCGAGGCGGCAAAGCTCTCCTGGTAGATGCGGTAAAGCGGCGTTGGTGCCGCCGACGCGCCGAAGAACGTGGCAAGCGTGACCGCGTGGAAGGCGATGGGGTTGGCGGCCGGACCGCCACTCTCACTGGATTTGGCAGAGGAGAACATCTATATAGCCCTTAACGCTAAATCGTTGCGTTTAGGCGATGTAGGGACGAACGCCGATAAAAGCAAATAATTTGCGTTTATGGTGCAGTGAAAGTTTCTGATCCATGCGCAGCACGCGGAAGGAAGGGTTGGAATGGCAGGCAGGGAAGGTCCCCGTCCAGGCGGGCGAAGCGCCAGGGTACAGGCATCGGTGCACGGGGCCGTTCAGGCTCTGATGACACGAATGGAGCGCGCAGAGATCACCATTCCGATGATCGCCGTCGAAGCGGGCGTCACGCCCTCGACCATCTATCGCCGTTGGGGCGACATCCAGGAACTCCTGGCAGATGTCGCTGTCGAACGGCTGAAACCCGACATGCAACCTGTCGATACCGGAAATGGTGGCAAGGATCTCCTGGCGTGGGCCGAACAATACGCCGAGGAAATGTCCTCGAAACCCGGGCGCGAGATGATACGCGACGTGCTGGCAGCGCAGGACGGCGGCGGCGCCTATCAGTGCTGCAACTTCACCAAGCAGCAGATCGACGTGATCGCGGCGCGCGCTGCAGGCCGTGGCGAAGCATTTCCTGAGGCCGACGCCGTCATGGACCGCGTCGTCTCACCGATCATGTACCGCATCCTTTTCGGCGAGGCGCCGGATACGGCACATGTCGCGCGTCTGGTCTCGGGCGCAATGGGACTGGTTTCGAAAGCGCCCGCTTCCGTCTGATCAAAGCGCGTATGCACCGACGTGACGGCGGTGCCGGAAGCGGCCGAGCATTGCGATGACCAACACGAGGACCGCACCCAGCGCATAGGCGAGCACATCCCACCAGTCCGGCGTGGCTCCAAGCACGATCCTCAAGACGGGATTGGAAATGCGGATATCGAAACTGGCCGCCAGATACTGCGCAAGCTCGATCGCCACGCCTAGCAGGAAGGCGATACCGGCGAGCAGCTGGGGTCGAGCTTTCACCGCCGATGCAAGCGTGCAGTACACCCACATCACGGCAAGGACATCGCCGGAAAAACTGCGGACCCAACCCCATCCGGCCCCACGCGTCGCCAGCACGACGAGGACGACGAAAAGAAGGATGGAAAACAAGAAGGCGGTGCGGTCGAAGCGGAGTTCCATGGCGAGCGATGTAACGGGATGCGACCCGCCTGTCGAGCGGTGAGGCTCGGCAAATGGCGCGATGGCCAAACCGAGGATCACCGTATCCATCAACGAACCTTCGTGCCGGCCAACCCCTATTTCAAATATACGTAAAGTCACATTCTCGTACCGTTAGCCTGTTTTTAACAAGCAGGGTCGGCAGCGCCTGCGGGCGTTGGCTGGGCGCAAAAGGCTGGTGTCTGAAAGTCGCGGCCAGGCGGCGTTGCTCTTTCGATGAGGGCATCGGCCTGAAACGCCGATGCCTCTCTTCAGACTGTCGAAACCACAGAATGGGGAATTGGAGAACCCGGCACGCCTCAGCGACGACCCTGCCGCCCGAGGTGCCACTCAGCCAGTGACCGCCCCTTCATTGGCCGGGCGGGCCAGTGCGGCAAACTTTGCCAGCACACCGCGTTTGTAGCGCGGTTCCGGCTGCCGCCACTGGGTGCGCCTTCTTGCCAGCTCTTCCGGATCCACTTCGAGTTCCAGCAACTGCCGATGGGCATCGATGACGATCCGGTCGCCCTCCTCCACCAGCGCAATCGTGCCGCCTTCGAAGGCCTCCGGCGTGACGTGGCCGACGACCATGCCCCAGGTTCCGCCCGAGAAGCGGCCGTCGGTGATGAGACCGACGCTGTCGCCAAGGCCCCTGCCGATGATCGCCGAGGTCGGTGCGAGCATCTCCGGCATTCCCGGGCCACCTTTCGGCCCGAGATATCGCAACACCAGGATGTCGCCGGGCCTGATCCTGTCCGACAATATGGCGTCCATTGCCGATTGTTCGTCCTCGAACACACGCGCAGGGCCGCTCATGACAGGGCTCTTCAACCCGCTGATCTTGGCGACAGCACCGCCTTCGGCCAGATTCCCCTTCAACACCGCGAGGTGGCCCTCGCGGTAGATCGGTCTTTCAGAGGGCCGGATGACATCCTGATCCGACCGCGGCTCGTCCGGAACGGCTGCAAGCTCTTCCCCGATCGTCCTGCCTGTGATCGTCAAACAGTCGCCATGCAGAAGACCTGCATTCAGAAGGATCTTCAGCACCTGCGGCACGCCGCCCGCCTTGTGCAGATCGACGGCCATGTATCTGCCCGACGGCTTGAGGTCACAGAGGACGGGGACCTTGCGGCGAACGCGCTCGAAGTCGTCCAGTGTCCACTCGACTTCCGCCGCATGCCCGATGGCGAGGTAATGCAGCACCGCATTGGTCGATCCGCCCGTCGCCATGATCAGGGCCACGGCATTTTCGATCGACTTGCGCGTGACGATGTCCCGCGGCTTGATGCCCTTCTTGACCGCCTCGACCAGGACCTTGGCGGATTGAGCTGAGCTCTCCATCTTCTCCTGGTCTGGATTGGCCATGTTGGACGAGTAAAGAAGCGACATACCAAGCGCCTCGAAGGACGAGCTCATGGTGTTGGCGGTGTACATGCCACCGCAGGAGCCGGTCGACGGGCAGGCATTGCGCTCGATGCCGTCGAAATCCTCCTCGCTCATCTTGCCCGCCATGAAGGCGCCGACGGCTTCGAAGGCGGAGACGATCGAAAGGCTTTGCCCCTTCCAGTGGCCAGGCTTGATCGTGCCGCCATAGACATAGATCGCCGGCACATTGGCGCGGAGGATACCGATCATGCCGCCCGGCATGTTCTTGTCGCAGCCGCCGAGCACGAGCACGCCGTCCATCCACTGTCCCTGTACCGAGGTTTCGACGCAGTCGGCGATGACCTCGCGGGACACAAGCGAATATTTCATGCCTTCGGTGCCCATCGACATGCCGTCGGAAATCGTCGGCGTGCCGAAGATCTGCGGATTTGCACCGGCAGCCTTGATGGCAGCGACAGCGGCGTCGGCCAACGGCTGCAGCCCGGCATTGCAGGGCGTGATCGTCGAATGACCGTTGGCAATACCGATCATCGGTTTGTCGAAATCGGCTTTCTCGTAGCCGAGCGCATAATACATCGCCCGGTTGGGGGATCGCGCGACACCTTGCGTGATGTGTTTCGAGCGCTCGTTGTAGGCCATGATTTGCTCCCTCGGTTCATTCAAGGTCGAGTTTACTGGCGTTCAGCAGGCCTGTGAAATATACTTTTTTCGCACAAATAAGTCGTAGAACATATCAATCGGAATGCATCATGGATTTGAGGCAACTTCGCCAATTCGTCGCCGTCGCCGAAGAGCTGCATTTCGGCCATGCGGCCGCTCGCCTCAACATGACCCAGCCGCCGCTCAGCCAATCGATACAGGCACTGGAGGGGGAGCTGAAGGTACAGCTGTTCAAGCGCACCAAGCGGAACGTGGAACTGACATCTGTCGGCAGGCAATGGCTCGCCCATGTCCGCCAGGTGCTTGACGGGGCGAACGGCCTTGCCGACACCGCAAAAAGGCTGTCACGCGGCGAGATCGGCCACCTGCGTTTGTCCTTCGTCAGCACAGCCGACTATAGCGTTCTGCCCGACATGGTCAGCCGCTATCGCGCGGCCTATCCGCATGTGGAACTGACGATGCGCGAAGCCACCAGCGATATCCAAATCGAGGCGTTGCTCGACGAAGAAATCGATGTCGGGCTGATCATTGCCCCCAGCCAAGCGTCGCTTCATCCTGCCCTTTCCTACCAGGCTTTGCTGCGGGAACCGCTGGTTGCCGCGGTGCCGACGGCCTGGATCAACGAAGGACGAAAGGGGTTTGCTGGAAAAATCCTGGAGCCAGCCGACTTCTTCAAGGCGCCATTCATCGTTTTTCCACGGCGGGCGGCACCGGCTTTTCACGATATCGTCTCGGGATATTTCGCCGAACATGGGCTGGCGTTCACCGCCTATCAGGAAGCCATCCAGATGCAGACGATCGTCGGTCTGGTCGCATCCGGGCTGGGGGTGGCGCTGGTGCCGCAATCGATGACCAATCTTCAGCGGCGCGGGGCAACCTATCTGCCGCTGGCCGGCAGCGTACCGGAGGTGGAAACCGGCCTTGCGTGGCGCAGTTCGGACCAGAATCCGGCACTCGACACCTTCCTTGCCGCGGCGGTACCGGCCGATAACAGGTGACCGCGCGTTGTCGGCTGGTAGGGCGCGCAGCGCAACGGCATCCCTGGAACATCAAGTGCACGCTACCGCATCAGGCCGCGCAGGTCGGGCATGCGGTTGCTGATGATGGTTTCCATCGAAAAGAAGCCGGTGACCGTCATCAGGTCGAAATCGGTGATGAGCTTCTGGTAGAAGGAGTCATAGCCAGCCATGCCACGCGTCACCACCTTGATCAGATAGTCCCAGTCGCCGCCGATCCGGTAGAGGTCCGTCACCTCCGGCAGACGCTCGACATGCTTGCGGAAGTTGTCGGCCCATTCCTTGGAATGATGGCGGGTGCGGATCATCACGAACACGGTAAGGTCGAAGCCGAGCGCTGCGACGTCGATTGCGGCATGGGTACCAAGCACAAGCCCGCTGGCGTTCAACCGTTGCAGGCGCCGCCAGCAGGCGTTCTGCGACAGTCCGACTCGGTCGGCCAGATCACGCTGCGAAATCGTGCCGTCCTTTTGCAGGCAGGACAGGATCCGCATATCAATTTCGTCAATCTTTTCCATTTCAGCGATCACATGACCCGATTTTGACTCGCAGAAGCATAAGAATGATGAGGTTTGCATGCAACCGATCGATTAGACTTATCGTCTGTCCGACTCCGGGAGGAAACGATGACGACGCCGTGCCCACGCCAGCCCTATCTTACCGGCCCGCTCGAAGCATTTCGAGAAAGCCTTGCCGGCGACAACGCAATCGCTGACCTGCGGGCTGGGCTTGTCGGCAAGACTGCAAAGATCGACGGTCCCTTCGGCGTCAAGAACCTCGTCTATGCCGACTATGTCGCATCGGGCCGGGCATTGATGCAGATCGAGCATTTCATCCTCGAACAGGTCCTGCCCTATTATGCCAACAGCCACACCGAGGCGTCCTACTGCGGCGGCTCGATGACCAGGTTGCGCCGCGACGCGCGTGCTGTGATCGCCGCCTGCTGCGGCGCCGGACCTGAACACGCCGTCATTTTCGCCGGCTCCGGCGCCACCGCCGGCATCAATCGGCTGGTGAGCCTGCTGGGTGTTACCGAGGCGGTCGCCACCGGTCGGCGCGTGCGCATCCTAATCGGGCCCTATGAACACCACTCCAATATCCTGCCCTGGCGCGAAAGCGGTGCCGAGGTGGTCGAGATCGCCGAGTGTCCGGCTGGTGGGCCGGATCTCGCTGCACTCGACGAAGCGCTGAAGCAACCGGCCGATCTCGTCGTTTGCGCCTTTTCCGCCGCTTCCAATGTCACGGGCATCGTCACCGATGTTGCGGCCGTCACCCGGATCGCGAAGGCGGCAGGCGCAAAGATGGTGTGGGACTATGCCGGTGCTGGACCCTACCTGCCGATCGACATGTCGCCCGAGGGCGCTGCTGCGATTGACGCGGTGGTCATCTCGCCGCACAAGTTCATCGGTGGCCCCGGTACGTCAGGCATTCTGGTCCTGCGGCGTGACGCGGCTGTCACCGCCAAGCCATCCTGGCCCGGCGGCGGCACCGTCAAATTCGTTTCGCCCACCGGTCACGACTACAGCAATAGCCTCGAGGCGCGCGAGGAGGCCGGCACGCCGAACGTCGTCGGCGATATCCGCGCCGCACTCGCTTTCCTCGTCAAGGAAGCGATCGGTGCCGAGGCAATGCAGACCAGAAACGCCGAGCTGACCCGTCGCGCTATCGCCGCATGGCAAGGCATCGAGCGGCTGGAATTGCTCGGTCCTCTCGGGCCACAGCGGCTGCCGATCTTTTCCTTCCGCGTCAAGGACGGCAAGGGCGGCCATGTCCACCAGCAGCTCGTCACCCGCATGCTCAGCGATCGCTTCGGCATTCAGGCGCGCGGTGGCTGCGCCTGTGCCGGTCCCTATGTGCACCGGCTGCTCGGCATCGATGACGAGGAATCGCAACGCCTGCGCGACGCCATCCTTGCCGGACAGGAAATGCTGAAGCCGGGTTTTGTCCGGTTGAACTTCAGCGTCCTGCTCGCCGACGAAGAGGTGGCGTTCATCCTCGACGCCGTCGCCAAGCTTGCCGCCGACGCAGCCAGCTACGAGCAACACTACGATTTCGACCCGGCGCGCGCCATCTTCTTCCCGCGTGCAGCGCTTGCAGCGGAGGCCTGAGGCATGGCGAGGCCTGACATTGCGGCTTTCTTCGACCCGCGAACCTGGTCCGTGCAGTATGTGGTCAGCGACCCGAAAACGCGGGCCTGTGCGATCATCGATCCGGTGCTCGACTTCGACGAGAAATCCGGCGCGATAGCGACAGGCAATGCCGACCGGCTGCTCGACTTCGCGCGAGCGCAGGACCTGGACGTCCAGTGGATCCTGGATACCCATCCGCATGCCGACCACTTTTCCGCCGCCGCCTATCTGAAGGCAAAAACCGGCGCGCCCACGGCCATCGGTACGCACATCGTCAAGGTCCAGAAATTGTGGGCCGACATCTACAATTGGCCAGGCCTGAAAACGGACGGATCGCAATGGGACCGGCTGTTTGATCGTGGCGATACGTTTCGGATCGGCAGTCTCGAGGCCGGGGTGATGTTTTCGCCGGGACACACGCTGGCATCGATCACTTACCTCATCGGGGACGCTGCCTTCGTGCACGACACGGTGTTCATGCCGGACAGCGGAACCGCGCGCACCGATTTCCCCGGCGGCAGCGCCAACGCGCTGTGGGCGAGCATCCGCGACATCATGGCCCTGCCGGACGATACCCGTATCTTCGTCGGCCATGACTATCAGCCTGGTGGACGCGAACCGCGCTGGGAAAGCACTGTTGCACTGCAGAAGGCGGACAACATCCATTTGACACGCTATGTCTGCGAAAGCGAGTTCGTCGCGTTCCGCGAGGGACGGGACCGAACGCTGCCGATGCCCAAGCTCATCCTCCATGCCCTGCAGGTCAATATCAACGGCGGCCGGCTTCCCGACCCGGAGGAAAACGGCCGGCGCTACCTGAGATTCCCCATCGACGCCCTGCAAGGTGCCGCATGGTCCTGACGGCGCCCCGTTCGCGGGCACGTTCCGTGTCCCGGCCATCTTCCGGCTTCGGTGCATCTCGGGCGACGCGGTTCGCCCCCCAGCCCGGCGCCAAATGATGACGCTAGACCTCGTCCAATACATTCTGGCAGCCTTGAGTGGCGGTCTCGTCGGCTTCAGCCTCGGACTGTTCGGCGGCGGCGGCTCCATTCTCGCCGTGCCCCTGCTCGTCCAAGTCGTCGGGGTGAGCAACGTGCATGTGGCGATCGGCACGAGCGCCGTCGCAGTCGCAGCCAATGCGCTTTCGGGACTGGCAATGCATGCGCGGCACGGGACGGTGAAATGGCGCTGCGCGGCAATGTACTGCGTCACCGGCATCGGCGGCGCCTGGATCGGCGCAGCACTCGGCAAGGCGCTGGATGGCCAGCGGCTCTTGCTGTTGTTCGCGGCACTGATGGCCGTCGTCAGCGTGACCATGTTGCGGCGGCGCCACATGGTTGGCGATCCGGCGTCGAGCTGCACACCAAGAAACGCACCGAAGGTGCTCTCCTTTGGCGCCGGAACCGGCATCATCTCAGGCTTCTTCGGGATCGGCGGCGGGTTCCTGATCGTTCCGGGCCTGATGGTTTCAACCGGCATGCCGACGATCAACGCAATCGCCACGTCGCTGGTTGCCATTACCGCTTTCGGCCTTACAACCGGGGCAAGCTACACCTTCTCCGGTCTGGTCGACTGGCCACTCGCTCTCTCCTTCATCGGCGGCGGAGCCCTTGGCGCGCTTACGGGCTGTCGCGCCGCCCACAGTTTCAGCAAGTACCAATCGACGCTGAACCTGTTGTTTGCAGCCCTCACCTTCGCCGTCGCCATTGGTCTGGCGTTCTACGCATGGTGATAGGGCCGTCGGCGCGGCGCGTATGGCTCTTCGACGACACGCGGACCGAACAACCTGTTTGCCGGAAATTCTCTATCCTCGGCTTCATGTTCGGCTACAAATGTAGCTAATCTACATTTCTTTTGACATATGTAGATTTGTTCATTATCACGATGAGGACGCACGGCGAGTGAGACCACGAAGGCCCAGGCAGGGTTCTCGGGAGAGGCCGATGCGATCGTCTGGAGGAAATCAATATGTCACGCCGTTTCGCGCTGGCTTCAGCGCTTGTTTCCCTATGCTCAGTTTTCTCGACCGGCAGTGCCTATGCTGCCGGAATGACCGTCTATTGCCCGATGTCGGAAGACGATTGCGCCTCCGTGCTGAAGGCATTCAAGGACGATAGCGGCATCGAAGCACAGTTCGTGCGCATCGGCGCCGGCGAAATCCTCGCCCGCATCCGCGCGGAAAAGAGCAATCCCCAGGCTGGGCTCTGGCTGGCAGGTGCGGCCGACAACTTTATCCAGGCCGCCAACGAGGGCCTGCTCGCGCCGCACAAGAACGCCGGCATCGACAAGGTAGACCAGCGCTACACCGACAAGGAAGGCCGCTGGACCCCCATCTCGATCTCGCCGATCGTCTTTGCCTACAGCCAGACGGTTCTCGACGAGACCGGCGCCAAGCCGCCGACAAGCTGGAAATCCTTTGCCGACCCGGCCTTCAAGCAGAGCGTCGCCCTTGCCCACCCCGCATCCTCGGGAACGGCCTACGTGGCTCTTGCCTCGATGGTCCAGCTTTTCGGCGAGGACCCGGCCTTCGAGCTGATGAAGAAAGTCGACGAAAACGTGGTTCAGTACACGCGCTCCGGCGTCGCGCCATCCCGCATGGTCGCCAACAACGAGATCGCGCTTGCCATGGCCTATACGCAGGATATCGAGGCCGCACTCGCGCAGGGTTATCCCGTCGGCTACGCGTTTCCCGAAGAGGGCACCGGCTTCGAGGTGAATGCGGCAGCGGCAATCGCCAACGCATCCGAGGAGCAGTCGAAGGCCGCCGCCAGCTTCCTCGACTGGGTGCTCACCGAGAAGGGCCAGGCCGCCATCGGCGCAACATTCCGCGGGCCGATCGTGCCGGGCTACAAGAATCCCGAAGCCAAGATCGACCTCTCCAACGTGAAGATGATCGACTACAACTTCAGCTGGGCCGGCGAAAATCGCGCGCGCCTCCTGGAGCGCTATGAAAACGACGTGCGCCACAAGGCTGACGCAAAGTAACGCCGGCAAGGAGCCCCGCCATGACCCTCGTCTCGCAAGCGACCCCGTCCGGGCGGACGGGGGCATCGCCGGCCTTCCTGCGCAAGATCGTCGTCGATCCCTGGTTGTTCGGCATTTTCGCCGTCGTCACGCTCTCGGTGCTCGTCTTCGCCGCCTTGCCGATCTTCACCGTTCTGAAGCAGGCTGTGATCACCGACCGCGGCTTCGATCTCGCCGACGTCCTGTCGAAATCCTTTGTCTGGGAATCGTTGTTCAACACGCTGCTGCTCGGCGCGACTTCAGCAGTGATCGCCACCGTGATCGGCTTCGTGCTTGCCTTCTCGGCAACACGCACGACCATGCCCGGCAAAACCTTCGTGCACGGCGTGGCGCTGCTGCCGATCATCTCTCCACCCTTCGTCATGGCGCTCGCCGTGGTGATCCTGTTCGGGCGCTCGGGCCTCATCACCCGCGAACTGCTCGGCATACGCAACGCAAACGTCTACGGCTTTCACAGTCTGGTCTTGATCCAGTCGCTCGCCTTCACGCCGATCGCCTATCTCAATATCCGCGGCATGCTGCAATCGATCGACAGCGCGCTTGAAGATGCTTCCGCCTCGCTCGGCGCCTCACGCTGGATCACCTTTTCACGGGTGACGCTGCCGCTCGTCACGCCGGCGATCCTGAGCTCGGGATTGCTGGTCTTCGTCAAATCGGTCGAGGATTTCGGCAACCCGATGCTGATCGGCGGCAACTTCAACACACTCGCGGTCGAAGCCTATTCGCAGATGGTCGGCTACTTCGACCTGCATTCCGGCGCGCTGCTCGCAAGCCTCATGCTGGTTCCCTCGATCACAGCCTTCCTTATCCACCGCTACTGGGTCAGTAAGCGAAGCTACGTGACCGTAACCGGAAAGCCGACGGCTCAGACGATCCGCATTTCCGGCATGGCCGTGGTGCTGCCGCTTTCGATCCTCTGCTACGCCATCGTCTTTGCCATCCTGCTGTTCTATCTGACAGTCATCTACGTCTCCTTCACCCGCCTGCCGGGCATCGACAACACGCTGACGACCGACCACTACGCAACGGTGTTCACCGCTGGCTTCCAGACGCTCGCCAACTCCTTGCTGCTGGCCGGCGTCGCCACGCCTGTGACGGCCATTGCAGGCATGCTGATCGCCTATCTGCTGGTCAGGAAGGCGTTTCCCGGCAGCTTCCTGCTGCGCTGGGGCACGCTCCTTTCCTTCGCCGCACCGGGCACCATCCTCGGCATCGGCTATGTCAGCACCTTCAACGCGCCGCCGCTGCTCCTGACAGGAACCGCCTTCATCGTGGTTGCCGCCATGGTGGTGAAGAACCTTCAGGTCGGTATCGAGGCAGGCTCGAACCAGCTTCGCCAGATCGACAAGTCGATCGAGGAAGCCTCGATGACGCTCGGCGCGTCCAATACGCGGACCTTCTTCCAGATCACGTTGCCACTGCTCAAGCCGGCGCTGTTCACGTCACTTTCCTATTCCTTCACGCGGTCGCTGACGACACTGAGCGCGGTGATCTTCCTGGTTTCGGCCAACTGGACGCTGATCACGGTCACGATCCTGTCGCAGGTGGAAACGCTCAAGATCGGCGTCGCAGCGGCTTACTGCAGCATCCTCGTCTTCGTCGTGCTCGCCATCCTGGCGCTCATGCAGCTTCTCCTGTCGTCGACATCGCCCAAGAGGTAATCCCATGTCGAAAGTCATCTTCTCCAATATTTCCAAGCGTTTCCCCGGTGCTTCCGGTACGGCCGCGGGCCTTGCGGTCGACCGTCTCAACCTCGTCATCGAAGAAGGTACGCTGGTGACGTTGCTCGGCCCCTCGGGCTGCGGCAAGACGACGACTCTTCGCATGCTTGCCGGTTTCGAGGCGCCCTCGGAGGGCACCATCACCATCGGCGGACGCGACGTTACCAATGTCCCCGTCAACGCGCGCAATGTCGGCATGGTGTTCCAGAGCTACGCCCTCTTCCCGCACATGACGGTACGCGAAAACGTCGAATACGGCGTGCGTCTTCTCAACCTGCCGCGGCATGAGATGAAGGATCGGGTCTCCTCCGTTCTTGCGACGATGGCGCTCGAAACCTACGCCGACCGCTCGCCGTCACGTCTCTCGGGCGGCCAGCAGCAGCGCGTGGCGCTTGCGCGTGCCGTCGTGACCCAGCCGAAAGTGCTGCTGTTCGACGAACCGCTCTCCAACCTCGACGCGCAGCTTCGCGAACGCATGCGCGACGAATTGCGCGCCATCCAGCTTCGCCTCGGCATCACCAGCCTCTACGTCACCCACGACCAGAGCGAGGCCATGGCGATTTCGGACCGGGTCGTGGTGATGCGCAACGGCGTCATCGAACAGGACGACACGCCGCTCAACGTCTACTCGCGTCCCGGCACCGGCTTCGTCGCCGAATTCATGGGAAAAGCAAACATCCTGATAGGCAGCGTCGAAACGACGGATGAATCCACGGTGTCGATCCGCATTGCCTCCACGGTCGCCTTCACGCTGCCGCGCGGCAACCGTGCCTTCAAGCCGGGCGAACAGGTGCGCTGCGTCGTGCGACCGGAACATATCCGTGTCGACGCCAACGGCGCGACGCAGGCAAAGGTGCGCCGCGTGGTGTTCCAGGGCGCATATGTCGAATACCTGACCGATCTGGAGGGCGGCCAGGAATGCGTCTTCCTCGACAGCAATTATTACCGCACGGGCGTGGCCGAAGTCGGCCAGATGCTGGGCCTGTCGGTCGACACTCGGCCGGTCTGGATCCTGCCGAACAATGAAGCCGCCGAATTGGGAAAAGCCGCATGACCATCAATCAACCCATCCTCCGCGATCTCCACGAGACGATCGTAAGCGTTGCCAGGGAGGCCGCGCTTGCAGCAGGTGCCGTGGCGCGCAAGGGCTTCATCGAAGCAAGCCCCGAGAACCTGCAGACCGAGCAGAAGGCAGGCTTCTTCGACATCGTGACGGCTTGCGACAAGGCGGCGGAGGCGGCGGCCTGCGACATCATCTGGTCGCGTCTGCCGCAATCGCGCATCCTCGGCGAGGAAAGCGGCTGGCAAGGTGAAGGCGAGACGACCTGGATCATCGACCCGATCGACGGCACCAGCAATTTCGCTTCCGGCCTGCCGTTCTTCTGTGTCTCGATCGCCGCCTACCATGCCGGTGAGCCGGTCTGCGGTATCGTCTACGATCCGATGCGGGAAGAGCTGTTCATGGCGAATGCCGGGCGTCTGACGCTGAACGGCGACATCGTCTCGCCCTTCTCGCGCGCAAGTAGCGACCGTCACGTCGAACTGCTGAGCAACGCCCCCTATGAGGGCGAGCGGCCCGATCTGGCGGCACTCGAGGCCTATGCCGATCTCGTCACCTCGTTTCGCGCCGTTCGGCGGCTGGGTTCCTGCGCGCTCCACCTCGCCTATGTAGCGGTCGGGCGGGTCGCCATCGCCTATGAGTCCAAGTTCAGCGCCTGGGACATTGCAGCCGGCCTTCAGCTGGTTGCCGCAGCCTCCGGCCAGATTATCGCTCAAGACGCAAACGGGCAGCGCATCGAGCCGAGCGAACAAGCGCTTGGAGCGGTGAAAAGGCTCGTTGTCGCGCAGGCCGGTTTTGACTATCAATCGTCCTGCCTGTCGAAGCTGATGGCAGATGGCAAGTTGTAGTCCAATTGCGAAAGACGCTTTATGACACGTGCACTCAAGCTGCCAATACGATGGGTCCCATGCTGGATCTGATCAGGCAATCCCTGTCCCAGTTCACGCCCGCCGAGCGCAGGATCGCGGAAGCGATCCTCGACACGCCGAGCACGGCGATCACCTGGTCGATAACGGATGCGGCGCGCGTCGCCAAGGTCAGCGAGCCGTCGATCATCCGCTTCTGCCGCAGGCTCGATTGCGATGGCTTTCCGGATTTCCGTCTGAAGCTCGCCCAGCAGCTTGCCGTTCGCCAGTCCACGGCAGCCGTGGCCGAAAGCGGGACCGATCCTTTCTCCGGTATGGTGGACGACATATTCAACCGCGCAGCAGAAGCCTTGCGCGAGGCGCGGCATGACCTCGACCTCGATTCCCTGCGTCGCGCCGTGGACCTTCTGGCGAAGGCGCGCCGGATCGACGTCTATGGCTATGGTGGATCCGGCTTTCTGGCAGGCGAAGCGCAGCATCGCATGGCCTCTCTCGGGATCGCGAGCGTCGCCTATTCCGATCCGACCTTGCAGATGGTCTCGGCTGCGCGCCTCTCCCCCTCAGATGTGCTGTTCGTCCTCTCCTTCTCAGGCCGCACGAGCTACCTGATTTCCAACATCGAGATCGCCAAGAAGTCGGGCGCCCGCGTCGTCGCCATCTCTCCCGGCGGCTCCATCGTCGCCTCGCTTGCTGACGAAAACATCAATCTCAATGCCTACCGCACATCTGCGGGGCCCCTCATCGTGCCCACCGGCCGCGCGCCGATGTATGTGATGCTGGATGTGCTCTTTGCGCTGCTGGCACCTGAACTCGACAAGGCCGATTGAACCGCGCCGGGTGAGGCGCTCCGGTCGCGTCGTGATGCCCGGCACGACGGCGACCGGAATGCCGTCATACTTGTTACTCCCATCGTTTCGGCTTCGGTGCGAAACTACCTCCTGAGCAACAGCGCACAATCTTGGGCGAAGTCGCCCGTGCCAACGAGGAGGTTTCAAGCGCCATGACGACATCAGCGGAAAAAGGCGGACACCCCGCCATGCAGACACCACCGGTCGTATCTCCACAAGCCTGGGAAGAAGCCCGCCAGCAACTGCTGGTGAAGGAGAAAGCCCAGACCCGCGCCCGCGACGCACTGGCCGCCGAGCGTCGGCGAATGCCATGGATGGCCGTTGAAAAGGCCTATGCCTTCGACGGCCCTGCGGGCAGAGCCAGCCTGACCGACCTGTTTGCCGGCCGGCGCCAGTTGATCGTCTATCGCGCCTTCTTCGAACCGGGCGTGTTCGGCTGGCCCGATCATGGCTGCAGAGGTTGCTCCATGGTCGCCGACCAGGTTGCCCACGTCGCCCACCTCAACGCCCGCGACACCACGCTCGTCTTCGTTTCGCGCGCGCCGCAGGCGGACATCGCGCGGCTCAAGGCGCGCATGGGCTGGGAGATACCGTGGTTCACCATCACCGACGATTTCGATGCCGACTTCGGCGTGGCCGAATGGCACGGTACCAACGTGTTCTATCGCGACGGCGAGCGCGTGTTCCGCACCTACTTCATCAACAACCGCGGCGACGAACAGATGGGGAGCACCTGGAACTACCTCGACATCACACCGTTGGGCCGGCAGGAGGTCTGGGAGGATTCACCGCAAGGCTATCCGCAGACGCCAACCTACAAGTGGTGGAACTGGAACGACAGTTACGTCGCAGATGCCGCGCCCGACAAGAAATGGGTCGAAGTGTCGGACGCGGGCGAAGCGGCGTTCCGCGACCGACAGGCGGGCAACAAGCCTTGAGCTTTAGCATCGTAGACAAGGCGAAACTGGCGGCAAGGGTCGTGGGGCGTCGCCTTCGTTTCGCTAATTGCTGGGAACGATTGTCGGGCTCGGGGGCGGAGCGACGTCGGCGCCCGGCCTGATGGCGAGAATGCTCAGCGCGATTGCGACGAGCACGCAGATAAGGATGAGGAAGGCGATACCGGTTTTGTCCATCGCCTTACATCAAGCCTTCAATGTGGGGAAATCGAGACGAGAGAAATGTTCCTCTCCCAATTGGTTAGGCAGCGACCGTAGGACATGTTCCGCACCCGAACCGTTCTGCACCTGTTCGGGGGATGTTTAGAATTTGCTATTTCCCGGCGCGGAACGGCCGGCCTCATCGGCATGCCCTGCAGCGGAGCGCTCTCTTCAGGCCTGGACAAGCATTGCGGCATCGATACTCGCCCGCCCCCTCCACGAGAAACGGGCGAAGGGAAGCGGACAAGGTAGGGTGCTACAGCACTTCCAGGAAAAAGTGCGAAGCGGCTCTTAGACAGGAACGTCTAAGAACAAGGAGGTAGAGCGTTTCTGCCACTCAGTCTAAACTGGAGACATTCTGCAGCGCCGCGCGTCTTTTTAAACGTGCAAAGGTCGCTGTAGGACTTTGAATTGCTCCATGTTTTTATCCTTAAAGCGAATACGATTTAACGAAACATGCGGTAGTAGCCGGCTAGTCGGCGTCCATGGTTTCATCGCCGGTGCCGGTAGGATCGATATCGGGGTCGACCCCTTGTGATTGCGCGTAGGTCGTGTTGCTGGAGCCACTGGTCGCGCATCCTGAGATCGCCAGAAGCGCCGTGACTGCAATCGCCGTAAGAAATCTGGTGGGCATGGTTTTCTCCACTTGGGGGCTGCCGTTGCAGCCTGGGGTATCCGGCAGCGACCTAAGCCTGTTTTGTCCTGATCCGGAGATTCTCCTACGCTGACGGGAAACGCAAGTGGTATTCGCGCAGGATCACAGCTGTCGCGAGCGCCAGGTCGACTGACCGGAACCCTTTGCACTCTTTGCCGAATCGCCCGCACACCGCTACAGCATACTTCCTGCGTGCAAAGGGCGCGCGAAGGATGCTGTAGGGCTTTACCCTTGCCGCGCAAGACCAGTCGGGACACCACGTTGAAGACCATCGCCATTGATTTCGAAACCGCCAACGAGCAGCGCGGCAGCGCCTGTTCGGTCGGTCTGGCCTGGGTCGAGGATGGCCGGGTCGTGCGGATCGAGGAGCGGCTCATCCGTCCGAAGACCATGCGCTTCTCCTCCTTCAACATCGCAATCCACGGCATCCGCCCGGAGCATGTGGAGGACGCAGGCGAGTTTCCCGAAGTCATGGACGAATTCGCCGACGACTTTCGCGGCGCCACCATGATCGCCCACAATGCGGCCTTCGACTTCAGCGTCTGGCGCTCCTGTCTCGATCTCTACCGGCAGGATTATCCGGAACTGTCCTATCTCTGCTCGGTGAAGATGGCGCAAAAGGTCTGGCCGCATCTCGGATCGCACAAGTTAAACATCCTGGCCGGTCATCTCGGCTTGACCTTCGCACATCACAACGCTGCCGAGGACGCGGCGATCTGTGCCGAGGCAGCGATTGCGATTGCCGGGTCTCTGGGCATTTCGCAGGTCCGCGACATTCCGACCATGATCGGCATGCGGGCCGGACGGCTGTTTGCCAACGGCTACGACCCTTGCACCTGCCGGAAAAAATAAGCCCGCTGGGCAGGCATGCCCGGAGTGGTTCAGCCCGATACACCAGATCGCCCGCGAGATATGGCTTCACCCCATGATGGCTTCACCCCATGGGTGCGGCCTCGACCGAGATCCGGTAGCGCGTGACGAACGGCTGATCGGGATAGAAGGGCAGTGACGTGGGCGCGGCTGGCGATGCCAAGGGGTTGTCGGCTGACGAGACCGCCGGGCCGAAATCGAAGGCCGAGCAAACCGGCTCAACGCCAAGGGCGAGATGTTTCCCATCCCATGGATAGGCCTTCCGGCCGCGATTGCTGTACCAGAGCAACAGGCTTGGGAAATGCTCTTTCTGCCATTCAAGGCGGGCACGAAACCCCTCGTCATGGTAGTGCAAGGCGATCGCGCCATCGATGCCGACCAGCTGCAGCAGTTCCTCGGCATTCTGGTCAAGCGGAACGGACGCCGCATCGATGGTGGCGCCATCGCGGGCGTCGACGCTCTCAAGCTTCGACCATCGTCCGCCCGGCGCAAACAGCGTCGCCACCGGCTCCACGTCGCCGGGAAAACTGCGAACCTCGCCATAGGCTCCGGGCTCGAGCCTGACCGATCCGGGCCGGGGTGACAGGCGGAAGGTGGGGTGCAGGCCGATCGGCAGCCTGCAGGGTCGCCGCACCTCGATCTCGAGCGTGATGTCGACGGCGGCGGCCCGCGGGTCCGGCACGATGCGCCGGCGCAATTGGCGCACGGGATGGCCGTCCGGATAGCTGCACGTCAGGACGATCTGCCGCTCGTCGCAGTCGCCCCAACTCCAATGTGCGTTCGAGCCGTGGCCGTGCGGCACATCCGCTCCAGCGAAGGTCTCGCCAGCGTCCGACCAGCCTTTCGGCAGCGGGCGCGAGCCGTCGCTGCCGAAGGGCACGCAGGGCCATTCGCCGCGCAATTCCTGCAGGATCGGCGGCAGCGTCGTTCTGTCGGGATCCGAACCCCAGGGTGCGACATGCAGCGGGCTTACCTGTCGTCCATCAGGCAAAAGGAAAGTGACCGGCCCCAGCATGCCGCCCAGGGATTGCACCGCCAGGCATCCATGCGCCCAGGCCAGGCCGCGCCTTGTCGTCTCAGTCATCTCGATGCCGCCCCGCCAAATCGGTTCTCCGCCAGTCCGGGGGTGTCGACCGTCAGGGCATAAAGGCTGCCGGCGAGCCGTTCCCCGGGCTTTGAGAGGATACTGGCCGTCGTGACATAGAGCGTCTTCAGGTCGGCACCGCCGAAGGTGCAGGTCGTGATATTGGTGACCGGCATTTCGATGATCTCCGCCACGGAACCCTCAGGCGATATGCGCGCGATGCAGCCGCCGCCGAAACGGCAGTTCCAGAGATAGCCATCGCTATCGATCGCCGAGCCGTCAGGTGAACCGCGGGAGAAGTCAGCAAGGAATGTCCGTTCGTTCGAGATCGAACAGTCCGCTATTGCGTAATCGAAGGCGTAGATCTCGTTGGCGAGCGTATCACCGAAATAGAAGGTGCTGCCATCGGGGCTCCAGCAGAGCGTGTTGGAGATGCCGAGCCCATGCCGCCACTCGCTCACCGTTCCATCCGGCGCGATGCGGTAGAGGATGCCCTCGCCTTCTGCCGTCTCGCCAAGCTCGCCGTCGGGCAGAACATTGTTCTTCATCGACCCGACCCAGAAGTTTCCCGCCGGGTCGGGGCGACCGTCATTCAGGCGCACGCGTGGATAACCGGGCAAGCGGAAGCCGTGATCCTCGCGCCGGTCGGTTTCCGGCCACCACCACACGAGTTTTGAGGCGAGCGCCAGAAGCAGCCGCCCCGGCTCGTCGCTCAAGGAGACCGCCACCACCGGCTCGTCGAATATCCAGAAGCGAACCGAACCGCTCGCCTCATCATACCGATGGACGAGAAAGCGGTTGACGTCGCTCCAGTAGAGCGCCTGCTCGGATGCTGACCAGACGGCGCCCTCGCCGCATTTGTCGCCGACCGGGGCAACACAGGTAACCGACCTCACCATCCGCGCCTCCTACTCAGCCGCGAGATCGTGGGCAAGGGACCGGGACGGTCCGAGGGCATGGGCGTTCTGCACCAGCGCGCGCATGTACCCAAGCGCAAAGGCCTTGCCCGCATGCCAAGAGGCAGCACAGGTCATTGCCGGCGTATGGTCGGGGATCATCACGCCCTGATAGTTTTCATCGCGCAGGATGCGCACGATTTCGGCCATGTCGATATCGCCTTCGTCGACGAAGGTTTCGACGTAGCGCGGCATCTTGCCCTTCACATTGCGGAAGTGGATGTAGCCGATGCGCCCTGATCGCGCGAAACGGCGGACATGTTCGTAGATATCGCCGCCGGGCATTTCCTGAAGCGAGCCCAGGCACAACTCCAGCCCGTTCGACGGGGAATCGACGATCGACATCAACCGATCGTACTTTTCCGGCCGGTTGACGAGCCGGGCCGTGCCACGCAGCGCCTCGGCCGGCGGATCGTCGGGATGAGCACCGAGCATGACACCGGCTTCCTCGGCGACCGGAACCACATCCTTCAGAAAACGCGAGAGGCGATCCCAGATCTCGGCGTTGCTGACCGATACCGGTTTGGCGCCGGGCACGGCGCGGCGATACCGCATGTTCCAGACCATCCCGTCGGGGATGGGCGCGTCCGGATCGGGCACGGCGCCCGGCGCATCTTCGACGCCGAAGCCAACCGATTCAGCACCGCCGCGCGCATAGGGGCCACGGGTCCAGCCATAGACGCCGGCGAGCGAGAAATTGTAGCCGATGCAGGGAACGCCTGCGCGCCCGGCATCGCGGATCAGTTGCTTCAGCGCGTCGATCTGCGCATCGCGCTCCGGTCCGTCGAGCAGGATGTCGTGCCAGAAGCGCGGCGAAAAATTCTCGATGGCGGCAAGTTCGAGCCCGCCTGCCCGCACGTCCCGAACCAGAGCCGACAGCTCCTCATAGGTCCAAATGCGGTCGGTGGAGCAATCGCCCCATCCACCATTGTCGCCGCTGTCGATCTTCGGATCCTTGCCGGCGAAATAGTTGGTCAGATGCGCAACAATGTGGGTTGCGCCGGACTGGAGCGCGAAGCGGTAGTTGTCGGGCGTGAGCTGTTCACGATAGAGGCCAAGGCCGATTTTCATCTTGTTCTTTCCCTGTGCGATTATTTCACGCCGATGCCGGCGGTGAGCCCGCCGTCGATGCGGAAGTCCGATCCGGTGATAAAACCGGCACGATCGGATGCGAGATAGGCGACGAGGTCCGCGACTTCCTCCGGCTCGCCGATGCGGCCAATCGGATGGGCGGCGCCGAAGCGGGCGAAGGCTTCCTCCTCGCTGACGCCCTCGCCGCCATAGGTGCGCGCGGCCAGCGACAGGAGCGGAGTGCGGACGGAACCGGGGCTGACTGAATTCACCCGCACCTTGAGGTCGGCATGATCGAGCGCCATCGCGCGGGTCAGCGCATGGATGGCGCCCTTGGTGGCGACATAGGCGGCGACATTCTGCTGACAGCTATGGCCCTGGACCGAGGAAATGTTGACGATCGCCCCACCGCCGCGCTTGGTCATCTCGGGGATGGCGAAGCGCCCCGTCAGGTAGATCGAACCGACATTGACGGACAAGCACCGGTTCCAAGTCTCGAAGCTGGTGTCGAGCACGGTGCCGAAGGGATGAACGGCGGCGGCGTTGACGACGATATCAAGACCACCATGGCGCGACACAACCGCCGCGACGGCAGCCGCCACATCTGCCTCGACCGACACATCGACCAATCGTGAGGCCATTGCCAGGCCACGCTCCTGTGCGATCCGGTCGAACGTCTGGTTGGCCGCGGCATCGTTGCCGCAAGCCAAGACCTTGGCGCCGGCCGTGGCAAGCCTTATGGCCGATGCCAGCCCGATACCGGAGGTTCCGGTAACCAGCGCCACTTTTCCTGCAAATTCAGTCATGATCGGCTCCGAACTCCCTAACGCACACGTTCCAGGACTTGATTGAGAAGCACGGCGCCAAGGATGATCCCGCCACGCACGACGTACTGCCAGTACTCGCTGACGTTCATCAGGGTCATGCCGTTGGAGATGCAGCCGAGAAACAGCACCCCGATCAGGGTTCCCCAAATGCGGCCCTTGCCGCCGAACAGCGAGGTGCCGCCGATGATGACGGCCGCAATTACGTCAAGCTCCATGCCGGTGGCGGTCGTGCCGGTACCGGCTCCGATCTGCGAGGCGATCAGCGTGCCCGAAATCGCCGTCAGTGCGCCGGTGAGGCCGAGCGTCAGCGCCTTGACCTTCCAGATGTCGATACCCGAGAGCCGAGCCGCCTCCATGTTGCCACCGACGGCATAAACCTCGCGGCCGAAGCTGGTGTATTTCATCAGGAAGTGCATGGCCGCGAAGGTGAGCACGAAAATATAGACCGGGAAGGGAATGCCGAAGAGGTAGCCGCCACCGAGGAAATCGAAGCCGGTCGGAAACGTCGACAGCGGAAATCCACCGGTGATGAGGTTCGCAACACCGCGAAGGGCGGCAAACAAAGCGAGCGTGGTAATGAAAGTCGGGACGTTGAACCACTGCCGGAAGCGGCCGGTGAGGTAACCAAGCGAAAAGCCGACGGTAAGCGCGACGGCAAAGCCGAGGATAACGGCGTTCCAGCCGCCGATTGCGTCCGTGTAGGCGTCGGCGAACCAGGCAACGATGCATCCCGCCAGTGCGACCCCGGCGCCAACAGAAAGATCGATCTCGCCCGAAATGATCACGGCCGTCATGCCGAAGGCGATGATCCCCAGCATCGCCACGGTTCGCAGCACGTTGAGGATATTGGCGGTCGAGGCAAAGCCCGGCGCCATCAGGATGAGGAACAGGACCAGACCCGCGAGGATAATCTCCATCGGATAGGTCTTGAGGAGACGCAGCGAGACGTTCTGTCCGCCGCCTTCAGCTGTTTGTTGGCTGACAAGTGTCATTGGGAGGCCCCTTCCATGCATAGGCCGTAGAGTTGGGTAAGATCGGTCCTAGTGGGATCCACCTCCGCCACCACATTACCGTGGTGCATCACGAGAATGCGGTCTGCCACTTCGAGGACCTCCTCGAGTTCGGTCGAAACGAAGATGCTTGCCAGGCCGTCCGAGGCTTTTTGCCAGATGATGTCGAAGATCTGTCGCTTGGCCTGGACGTCGACGCCGCGGCTCGGCTCATCGAAGAACATCACCGAGGGAGCCCTGTTCAGCCACTTGCCGATCACCACCTTCTGCTGGTTGCCGCCCGACAGGGAAGACACCGGCAATTCCGGATCGCCGCACTTGATATGCAAATCGGCGATCTGCCGATCGACATGTGGCTGTTCGCGGCGACGGGAGATCAGTCCGTTTCGCGCAATGGGGCCGAGACTTGCCATGCAGAGATTGTCGGCCGTCGGCAGCGATTGCACGAGACCGACCTCCTTGCGGTTCTCCGGCGTATAGCCAAGACCGGCGGCGCGCATCTGGCGCGGCGTGGCGCCCGTCATCGATTGCCCGGCAAGGTGCACCGTGCCGGCATCGATGCGGTCGGCGCCAAAGATTGCGCGCATCAGCTCGGTCCGGCCCGAGCCCAGCAGGCCGGCGATCCCGAGTATCTCGCCGCGATAAAGGTCGAAGGAGACGTCGTTGAAGTGTCCTGCACGGGTCAGGCCGCGCACTTCGAGCAGCGGCTTGAGCCTGTCGATCACCTGGCGCGGCGGCCGTTTCGTGCGGGCGGCGTCGCCAAACATCATGCCGACGATCTCGGCGGGCGAGGTCACGGACATCTCGACGGCACCGATATAGTGGCCGTCGCGAATGACGGTGCAGGTGTCGGCGATCTCGAAAAGCTCGCTCATGCGGTGCGTGATGTAGATCATCGTCACGCCGCGTGCCCGCAATCGCTCGATCAGCGCGAAAAGCTGCTTGACCTCTTTCGAGGCGAGCGCCGATGTGGGTTCGTCGAGCAGCAGGATCGATGGGTTGAAGGACATCGCCTTGACGATCTCGACGACCTGCTGTTGCCCGACGCTGAGGCCCGAGACCGGCTGGCGGGAATCGATCGAGAGCCCCATGTCGGACAGAAGCTCGGTCGCGCGCTTGTGCAAACCCTTCCAATCGACGACACGCAAGCCCGCGCGCCTGGTGTGCGGCAGGCGACCGAGAAAAATGTTCTCGCCGACGGACAGTTCGGGAACGAGCGACAGTTCCTGATGCACCGTGACGATGCCAGCATCAAACGCGTCGTGCGGCGAAGTAAAGCTCTGGTCTCTTCCGTTGACGCTGATCGTGCCCGACGTGGGTTCGGTCACGCCGGCAAGAAGCTTGATCAGCGTCGATTTACCCGAGCCATTCTTTCCCATCAGGGCATGAACCCGCCCTGGGGTAAAATCATGGGTAAACTCCGACAGGGCAACCGTCGGGCCGTAACGCTTTGTGACGGATCGGAACTCGAGCCGCCCTTGGGCGGTATCTGTCCGGGGCTGAGAGTAGGTCATCGGTGGTTCCCGGTTGGCGCAGAAAATGGTGGCAGGGCCGAGTGGCCCTGCCACGCAACCTTACTTCAGAGCCTTCAGGCCTTCCTTGTAGGCGGCGACCCCGTCGGCATTTGCGCGCGTCAAGGGAAGGACGGGAACATTGACCTTGGTCTCGAACGTCTTGCCTTCGAGCAGTTTCTGCGCTGCCTCGATCGCCTGCTTGCCGACCTCTAGAGGCTGCTGCGCCGTCGTTGCCTGGAGCACGTTGTCCTTGTCGAGAAGCATGTTGGCGAGCTGCTCGGAACCATCGGTGCCGAAAACGAACACTTTGCCCTCAAGCCCGGCCTTCTTCACCGCCTGGACCGCGCCGATCGTGCCGCCTTCGTTGGCGGCATAGATCACCTTGATATCCGGGTTGGCGGTCAGCATGTCGCTGGCAACGGCCAGCGCCTTCTCGGCCAGCCAGGCATCCTGTTGCGCGACGATCTCGACCTGGGAGGACACCACGTGAAGGAAGCCGTCGACGCGAGCGTTCGACTGCTCAGGCAACAGCGCCTTGAAAGCGAGTGTCCCGATCTTGACCTTCTCGCCATTCCCGAGGGTTTTCAGAAACGGAGCAGCCGCCTCGCCTGTGCCGATGCCGATATCGCGGTCTGAACTGGTCACCGTCGCCTGGGCAACGTCACCATTGGCAGACGTGCCGTAGGTGACCACGGTGATGCCGGCATCGCGTGCCTTCTTGAGCGCGGGAACCGAAGCGTCGGCCGACAGCGGCGCGACCACGATCGAGTTGACGCCGCGGGCGATATAGGTGTCGATCAGCTGCGCTTCCTTTTCGAGCTTGCTGTCGCTGTTTCCGGCGAGCAGTTCGTCGCCGGCGGCTTCCGCCGCCTTCTCCATCCCGATCTGGATGCCGCGGAAGTACTGGTCCTGCTGGAAGACGATGCCGGCGATGGCCTTGCCGTCGGCAAGAACCGCGCTCGGCGCGAAGCTGACACTTACCAGAAGTGTTGCGAGCGTCAGGACGTGGCGTTTTGTTTTGATCATACTGGGTCTCCTCCCCTAGGCCCTTGATCGTGTTGCCGGCCCCGCGGGCAAAGGGGCCGGTTCTGACTGAATGCGGAAGACGATGCCGCCGCAGCCTCAAGTCTTGGTCGCGGCGGACTGTCCACTGGTCGCGCGCCGACGAATTTGAGGCCGAATTCGAGATGGCGGCTCATGAGATAGGCATAGGCAATTCGGTCGCGCGCCCTCAGCGCGCCGATGATTTCGGCATGGGCCTCGTAGGTCGCCGACTGGACCGGCCGCTCCGCCTTGCCGAGGCGCATGACTTCCTCGATGACGGTGCGCATCATCCGGTAGGCAGCAAGGGTCGTCCTGTTGCCTGAGAGTTCGACGATAGCCTCGTGGAATTCGTAATCGTAGCGGGCCGCCTCCTCGACGCTCTCAGCCGTCCGGATGCGAGCATTGGCCGCCTCCAGCCTGTCGAGGTCGGCTTCGCTTGCATGAAGAATGATGTGGTCGCCGACGCCGGTCTCGATGATGCGGCGGAAACCCTGCAGATCGCGGAAGGAATCGGGCGATATGCCGTTGTGAAAGGCAAAAAGCCGGCGGATCGCCTCGCCATGACCTCCGCTGATGACGGCACCGACCTTCGGCCGCGTCTCGACCAGACCATAGGCTCGCAGGACCTGAAGCGCCTCGCGAACCGTATTCCGTCCGGCCTGAAACTGCTCACCAAGATCGCGCTCGGTCGGCAGCGCATCGCCAATCCCGAGGCCGCGTTCGGCGATCAGATCCCTGATCTGCTCGACGAGCCTATCGACCGCAGACGTCTTGCCGACCTCAGCTGCCTCGACACCTGTCGATTGCGCCGGTTTTGCCGAATTGTGCGCCACGTTCTCCTCCTGTGTGCGGTTCTATTTGTTGGTCCAGATTGAGTAACAAGTCAAGAGCCGCATCGGAATTTTTGCCGCCTTGCCGGAAAAACAACAATGTAAGCGTATTTTCGCTTGAATTTGCGCCCACACCGATCCTTAATGCGTTATCTGGTCCAACAATAGAGATCATCCCGAGATCGCAGGAGTTTAAGAGATGAGGCCGATGGAAGAGTGCTTTCGCTGGTATGGCCCGGATGACCCGGTGCCGCTCAGCCACATCCGGCAGGCAGGGGCGACGGGCATCGTCTCAGCGCTTCATGACGTCTATGACGGCTCGCCCTGGTCCGACGATCAGATCCTGAAGCACAAGGCGTTGATCGAGGCGGCAGGCCTGCGCTGGAGCGTGGTCGAGAGCATTCCGGTGCACAATTCGATCAAGCTGGCATCGTCAGACAGCGCACGCTACATCGGCTGGTACAAGGACACGATGCGCGCGCTGGCGCGCTGCGGCATTGGCACGGTCTGCTACAATTTCATGCCGGTGGTCGACTGGACCCGCACCGAACTCATGCATCCGCTGCCGACCGGCGGATATGCGCTGCGCTTCGATGCTATCGATTTCGCCGCCTACGATCTCTTTGTGCTGAAACGGCCACGTGTCGAGCAGAGCTATTCGCCCGCCCAGATCGAAACGGCGGAGGCGCGGTTTACCGCGATGGATCCTGCAAAGATCGGCCGTATCGAACGGAATCTAATTGCCGGCCTGCCGGCATCGGAGCGTAAGTTTGATCGCGCCGGCTTTCTTGGAGCGCTCGCGGAGTACGATGGCATGAGCGCCGAGGGCCTGCATAAAAACCTCGCACGCTTCCTGCGCGAGATCGTGCCGGTCGCCGAGGAGGTCGGGGTGAAGCTCTGCATTCATCCTGATGATCCGGCCTTCCCGCTCTACGGCTTGCCGCGGATCGTATCCACTGCGGATGACGCGCGCCGCATCCTGGCAGCCGCCGACAGTCCCGCCAATGGCCTGACCTTCTGCACCGGATCCTACGGCACCCGCGCCGAAAACGACCTGCCGGCCATGGTGCGTGAGTTCGGCTCCCGCATCCATTTCGCCCATCTGCGCAACGTTCAGCGCGAAGCTGACGGGTCGTTTCATGAAGCCGACCATCTTGGTGGCTCGAGCGATATTCCGGCCGTCATTCTCGCCCTTCTCGAGGAGCAAGAGCGCCGGCGTACCGAGGGGCGCGACGATTGGCAGATCCCCGTTCGTCCAGACCATGGGCATCTGCTTGCCGACGACATCGGCAAGGAACGGATCAATCCCGGCTACTCGCTCATCGGCCGACTGAAGGGGCTCGCCGAGATCCGCGGCGTGATGCACGGCATTTCAGCGGTCGAGGCCGCACGGAACAAACAGGTGACACGATGAAGACTTTTGAAGACGATTCCGACTTGTTCGCGGCGATGCGAAGCCGGCTCTTCACCGCCGTTGTCGGCGATATTCTTGATACGATGGGGCTGCAGCATCAGTTCCTGCCGCCGAAGATCCGGGCCCTGCGCGACGACATGGTGACAGTCGGCCGTGCCATGCCGGTGCTTGAGGCGGATTTCTTTGCGACCGCGGGAGCCGGCGGCCACGCCGAGATCAGCTCCAAGCCCTTCGGCCTGATGTTCCATGCGCTCGACAGCCTGAAACCCAACGAAATCTACGTATGTTCAGGCGCCTCGCCGCGCTACGCTGTCTGGGGCGAGTTGATGTCGACACGCGCGATTCAGCTGAAAGCCGCAGGTGCGATCTGCGACGGATACTGCCGAGACAGCAGCGGCATCCTCGCCCTCGATTTCCCGACCTTCTGCTACGGATCCTATGCTCAGGATCAGGGACCGCGCGGCAAGGTCGTCGACTATGCGGTTCCGATCGAGATCGGCGGCATCCGCATTCAGCCCGGCGACATGCTGTTCGGCGACCGCGACGGCGTTCTGGTCATTCCGCGCGAGGCGGAACGGGAAGCGATCGCGCTGGCGTTCGAAAAGGCAGAAACTGAAAACAAGGTTCGCCTTGCCATCGAGGCCGGCATGTCCACGGTCGAGGCATTCGAACGCTTCGGCGTCATGTAGCCGCTCAGTGGCGGGACGGCGTCGTCATCGTCCTTACGAGCGGTAAATCTATGGCACGAACGCGTCCATCTCTCTGCGAGGTGACGCCCGTTGGGTTGGGCGCGCCGTGGATTACGGCGCGGCTGGATGTCGGTTGCAAACACCCATTCCCGGAGGCCGGAGGTCACACCGAAATTGCCCTCCGGCGTCACGTGGTGGTGCAGCGCATGGCGTCGCTTGAGCGTGAAAAACAGCGATCCTTGGCGTCCCGGTCGATAATGCACGAGATGATGAACCGTGGCATAGCAGAGATAATCGAACAGGAAGCCCGCGCTGAGGCTGTATGCAAATGCGGAGCCGCCGATCCACCACAACGGAGACATCAACAGAAGGAAATATGCGGGCACGCTGACAAATGTCGCCGACATCATCACCACCGGCGCACGAGCGGCATGTCGAACGCGCCGAAGGGTGGGGCACGGCCGGCAATGGTTTCACGCTTTCTTAACCACGAATTGTGAAAATGCGGCCCATCCGGTGGGCATGATGCCGACCGTTCGTTTGGGGTAATGAGTGCATGCGTAAGCCGCAAGATCAGGCGCTGTCCTCCGGCGCCACCAAACCGGAGTCCGGCTACTTCGTCTCCCGCCGCGCCGTGCTTTCGGGCCTCGGTGTCCTGACACTGCTTGGCGCCTCCGGCTGCTCGCAGACGCTCGAATTCCCGGAGCTGGGATCAATCGAGCCGTCGGGTGGCATGCCGTCTGGGGGCGTTGACCGCATGCCGACCGGTTCGATCCCACCGCTCAGCGTCGACAGCAACATCACCGATAACGGCACGATGTATGCCTCGCTGATCGACAATGGCCTCGTGATCCCGGCAGTTCCATTCCAGAAGATCAGGCCGGAATTCCGCCGTCAGATCGTTATCGATCCGACCGGCGAGGCGCCGGGCACGATTGTGGTGCGGCTCAACGAGCGGCATCTCTATTGGGTGCAGGAAGGCGGCGAAGCGATCCGTTACGGCGTCGGCATCGGCAAGGCCGGCTTCGAATGGAGCGGCCGCGCCGAGATCCAGTACACCAAGGAATGGCCGACCTGGACTCCGCCCAAAGAGATGATCGCGCGCAAGCCGGAGCTGGTGAAATGGACGGGCGGTCAGCCGGGTGGCCTCGACAACCCGCTCGGCGCCCGCGCACACTATATCTACAAGGACGGCCACGACACTGGCTATCGCGTGCACGGCTCACCCGAATGGTGGACCATCGGCACTCAGGCATCTTCCGGTTGCGTGCGCATGATCAACCAGGACGTCATCGACCTCTACAACCGGGTCAAGGCGTCGCCGACCAAAGTCCCGATTGTGGTGGCGTGAAAGGCGCTTCGCGCCGAGTGAGTAGGGAATCGAGAAGAGCCACGACGGTCCCTACCAAAAAAATCAGTCGTTCAATCCTGCCGCACCCGTCTGCCCTTCATCGGCCGGCTGATCGCAGACAACGAGGTTTTCGGGACCTCGCCCTCACTTTCCCGCTCGCGAAGCGGTCGCGACAAGGCTGATAAAATCTACAGGCGCGAAGGCGGATAGATATCCAGCATCTTCGACGATGACGCACCATTATCTTCAGCCTGTCGGCACCGACTTTGCATTTTCGGATCTGTGCACTGACAGCGACAGCAAGATGATTGCTCCAAGCACGATCGCGGCACCGAGCGCCCCGACCGACGACAACCGCTCCCCGAGAAACATCGCCGCGCCAATCGCTCCGAACACGCTCTCTGCGCTGACGATCACGGCGGCATGGCTGGCCGAGGTAAACCGTTGGGCGATCGTCTGGATGCCGAAGGCGGCCGCGGTCGAGAAGATGCCTAGCACCGCGAGTTCCGGGGCCGCATCACTGATGGCTGCCATCGATAGATTGCCGTGAAGGGCGCCAAACGGCAGGGCGATAACGGCTGCGCCGAGGAATTGAGCGGCGGCAGCAGTAACCGGAGCGCCGTGGGTCCGCATATGGCGGCCGAGCTCGACCATCCAAAGCGCGTAGCATGCGGCCGAAAGTATCGCTGCGAGATCGCCCTGGCTGAAGCTGGCGGTCATTCCGCCGGACAGAAGCAGCACTCCGACCAATGTTACGCACGCCGCAAGTCCGACGGTCGCGGTCGGTCGCTCGCCGATCAGGAACCACGCCGCAAGCGGGGTCATCACCGTTGCCGTGCTCACCAGGAAACTCGCATTGGTGACCGAAGTGCCGAGATAGGAGACTTGCTGGATGGCAATGGAAATTGAAAACAGCGCGCTCACCTTGATGAGACTCATCCTGTAGCCCGGTTCGAGCTTCCTCCCCCGGTCGAGCATCATCAGCGGCGCGGCCAAGAGTCCTGCGATCAGGCAACGCACGCCTACGGCGCTGAGCGGATCGAGATGATCCAGCACGGTCTTCTGCGCGACGTTGCCGAACCCCCAGAAGGCGGCGGCAAGCAGCAGCAGACAGTTGGCATGTGTCTTCGACATGGGCCGTCACGCTCCATCTCGGCGGTTGCCGGAGGACGATGCCAGCGCGCTCCCGGCTCGCACCTCCTGGAGGAGCAGCAGCAGGGCTGCCTTGGCCCATAGCAGATAGCAGACAAGCAATGTCAGCGGCGCAGCGACGAGCACCCAGGAGGCCCCCGACCATGCCTGCTGCAGGGCGATGCCGCTTCCGACCGCGGCCGATACCAACGCCGGCAGGCGGCTGGCCAGAACGGCACTGCGGAACGGATTGAGCCAGTTGGCTGGCCAGCCGGGTAACGGCCTGCCGTCCTCGAAGGCGCTGCCGAACTTGCCGAGCGCGTGCAGCAAGCCCGAGGTCGCCGCAAGCACGGGTTCGCCGAACAGGAACAGGGCGATGCCGAGTCCGATCGCCCCGATCCCCGACAGCATGTCGCCAAGGCGGTTTAGGGACGCGTCGGGGGGCGGCTTCCTAGCCCAGGCGCGGCAGTAGATCTCGCCGCTCCAGAAGAAGACCAGCGTGGCCATGGTGAGCGACAGGGCGGCGATGCTGCCGACGAAATAATCGAGGAGCGCGGCGTGGCCACTCAGGGCGGAACTCGGCGGCACGGCGACGATCTGGATCGTGACGCCCGTCACCAGCCCGAGCCCATTGCCGAGATTGTAATATCCTCCGGGACCTACCAAGCGTGAACCGATTGCCGCGGCGAACCGCGACAGGCCTGAGGTGTCGCCCGGCTCTCCGCCGGCATCGGGAAAATCATGGATGCTCATTGATAAACGAACCCCGCAATCAGGCAGTGCACGCCCACTTGCCGCCGCCTTTTTGGGGTCCCGGCAATGTCGCGCAGAAAGACCGTGCTGGATCAATCTCGATCCGCTCGGTGCCGAAAAACAGACAAGTTGGCCTGCGGCTAACCGCCGGCCTGCTTGTTCAACTGGTCGCAATATGGGCGGGCGCCGACCGGGACGATCTCATAACCGGCTTCGATCAACTGGAGGCTCATCTCCTCGAAGTGCCGCTTTGAGCCGCTGACGATCGATTCAGGCGTGTAGTTCCGGCCGTTGCGGGCAGCATTGGCCAGGATGTTGGCATACACATGCATGCTGGCGATTTTCACGTTTGATTCCAGCAACTGTCGGCACCCGCTTGCGAACGAAGGCGACGGTGGGGCGGAAAAACCCAAGACCGTGCACGCCAGCACTATGGATACAGAACGCATGAAACACCTCGGCTGATTGCGTGTTTCCATTGGGGAAGCTTGCACCGTGTGAGCCTGCGGCGGCATCGGGCAGATGCGGTATTCGGCCTGGTGCATTTGTAGTATTCTTCCGCTACGGAGGGGGAGCCGTTCCAAGGACGGGGGGCCACTATGGTGCTCGACGCTTCGAAAGCTCACACACTTGATGCCTTGTCGGGTCGCGAGCGCGCGGTCGCGAAAAAATTCGCGTCCGGCATGACTTACCGCGAAATCGGCAAGGCGCTTTTCATTGCCCCGGCCACTGTTCGCACCCACCTTGCGGCCATCTACGAAAAGCTCGGAGTGCGTAACAAGATCGGGCTCGCGGCACACTTTGCCGATTCCGGCGCGCCGCCGAAGGCACTTCCACCTTTGTCCGACGCCTCGCCGGTGCTCGCAATATTCCCGATCGAATGCCTGAATTCCGAAGAGCGCTGGCGCCGCCTGGCCGACGGCCTGTCGTCGGACATCACCGTCCACCTGGCGCATTATGCGGGTTTGCCCGTCATCGCGTTCCACACCATGAAATCGCTGGGCAGCAAGCCCGCCGACTTTGCGGCGGACGGCAAGGCGCTAGGCGTCACCTATATCGTGTCGGGCCGGTTGCACGCCTACGACCGGAGGGTTCGCTTGACGATCGAGCTTGCCGACGCACGCAACTGCGTCAGCCTGTGGAGCGAGCGTTACGACCGCCCGGTCGAGGATTTTTTCGCGCTCCAGGACAGCCTGACCGAAAGCATTACCAACGTGCTGATCGGCAGTCACGGAACGCTGGCCACGGTCGGCCGCAATGCGGTTCGCCGCAAGCCGCCTGCCAGCTTGAGGGCCTATGACTGCTATCTGCTTGCCGTCGAACAGCACACCACGTTCAGCCGTGCCGGAAATGCGGAGGCGATCCGCCTGTTCTTACGCGCGCTGGAACTCGATCCTACCTTCGCCAACGCCTGGGCTGAGCTCGCCTATGCCTATTCGATCGAGGCCTGCAACGGCTTCGGCGACGATGTGTCAACATCGATCGAGAACTGGCGGACGGCGGTCGAAAACGCGCTGCGGCTCGACCCGACGGACAGCTGCGCCTACGCTTGCCTTGTCAATCTCCGGGCATGCCTCGGCGACCTCGAGGGGGCGGAACACGCGCATCGGCGCGCTTTCGAATATGGCTTCAACCATGCCGGCATACTGCCGCTGCTGGCCGGAAGCAGGGCTCTTGTCGTCGGCGATCCGTCCGAGGCGATCCCGCTCATCGAGCGTGCGATGCGCCTCAATCCACTGGCCCCGCCCTGGTATTTCGGCATGCAGGGCCGCGTCCTGTTCGCCGCCGGCAGGCATTCGGAGGCACTTGCGGCGCTCCACAGAAGCGTCCCGGAGTCTCCGGACGTGCTGATGTTCCTGGCGCTTGCGCATGCGGCCGTGGGCGGGATCGGCGAGGCGGCCAGGACCGCAGTCCGCTTGAAAGCTGAATTTCCGGAGTTTTCGGTCGAACGCTTCATCTCGGCCTATCCCGTGACAAACCCCGATGCGCTCTCTGCCATCCGCCATGCCGCCGATGTGGCGAAGCTCGGCTGAGGTTCGCCCGATTCCGAAAACTCGAGGCGATGTCGCTGACCTCGCGATCCATGTTCTCTGCCGCGACGCTTAAGAGTCACGGCATGGATCCCACGGTCTCCGCTTTTTCGCTCCTGCTCCGCCCGCGAATTCAACGAAGCAACCGTAATGATCTCTTCGCAATATCTTCACAATGAGTGATTGAGAGCACTTATACTCGCCCGCGTGTTCCGATCGAATACATTATGCACTTCGGTTAGGTTGTCCAACCGCTGCTTGTTACCGTGTGAGGCTCGAGCGCAACGTGCGAAACAACCGCGAGCATGCTGACGTCGATCTGCGTGCGCATGCGCGCATCCATGCGTCCGGCGGAAAGCACAACCTAGGACTTAAGTCCAGTCCGTGCAGACAAAGGTCTTAGTTGCATTGCCGAATCTGCATGGTCCTGCCATTGCTGGTTGAGCGCCAATCGCACCATTGGCGCTAGTGATCCCAGAGCGGCGCCCCAGCCCCAAGCAAAGCAGCGCTCTGGGATCACCTTGCCCGAGGCACCCATGGCGATCGCTCATACCCTAACGAGAGAGTGCTACCTCCTTGATTGCCTGGAAAAAGATTGCAACAGATATCAAGATCGCTAGGGCTATCTGTAGCAGGAATATTGCAATGACGATGGTTGCAATATTCCGGGAAACTGTTTTCGCGATTTTCATCATCGTTTTAGCGCGATCCAAGGGCGACCCCTCCTCCACCTATTTAGCGTTGTGAGGTGAAGTGTGTACCCCTACGCTGAAGTGAGATCATTTCTTGTCTTCTTCTTGGCGATCGGTGACAGAACCAATCTGAGTGTTCGTAGAAAACGAGCCGCTTTTCTGCATTTGATTGTTATGGCCCGGATCGTTGTTTCTGGAGAGACGACGCGCGATTGCCGTTAGGATAGCAGCAACAACGACAGCGCCTGCACCACTGAAAATCCATTCTTTATTCTCCGCTACGTATTGCATGCCCCCTCCACCAATTGACTTCCAAAAAAGTAAGTTCTGGTGGCAACCCTTGCAAAGTCAACGCCGAAGTTGTCCCCATAGAAGCGGAGTTGAGAGGCCTTGAATGACCAAATCCTTGAAAGTGAGTATCGGCCCAATCCCGGCGCGCGAGATCGATGTATCCAAAGCCAAAGTGATCAATGCGCTTCTTACTCGACCGATCGCAAACGAAGCTGGCGATCCAATTCGACCGTTTGCAGTCGGGCTCTGGAATGACATCAGACCGATGTTGAAGCCCGAACACAGCGTGACGACGCTGCGCCGAGCGACAGGGACTCATCTGCGCACGAGCATAAGAAACAGAAGCCGCTTCGGATGCCCCAGCTCTCCCAGTCGAACGCACGTTTTTCACTCTCACTCATGACCGCCCCTAAGCAGGGTACATTCTATTTGCGAAACCCAGCCCAAACTGAATCTATTAAATTAGAGATCAGGGTTAGTTTCAGCGTAAATGCGTCTCTGGCATAAGAATCTCCGCCGCGCATGAAAAATACTTCGTAAATTTTTCCAACAATATACAAGAAAGCCAACCACATTACTATAATTCTGCTGTATTGACCAACGCATAGCGCAGCCACAATTCCTACCAATATTATACGATATAGCAATATGTGGGAGCGAATTAGATCCAGCATTTCTGTTCCGTTGCAAATTAAGGTAGGTCTTTCTGTCGCTTTTGATATTACGATTAGCGGAAAAGTTGCAATGGAATAAAAAACCGACACTGCGTGATTGGACTAATTAAAAGTCAGTTCTTTACGAGACAAATATCCACTCCTAAAAGTATTACTTAATGAGCCCCACCGTGCTCTATGCCGAAGCGTTGCTTAGAGCGCGGCAGACACGGCCCTCCATGCCGATGTCATTGAAGCCGCTGCGCGCATCGACGGATGGCTCCGATGTGATGCTCCATCAGGGCGCAGGCTCTTGCCCGATCGCTGTCGGCGAGAGCGGCGATCAGTTCCCGGGGGCTCGTCAGGTGCGCCGCAACGTTTCACGACCGTCTTCTCGGCGGTCCGAAATCTCTTCGTTCGGCCAAAACACTCGGCCATCGCCATCCAGCTGCATCGCCTCAGAGCATTCGCGATGTTTGACGCGCAAAACGAGAACAATGCACCTTTGGAGGCGTATTGTAGTTTACGGATTTTGGGCCGTTTGGACCGTGGTCGAACTCGGCCCGACAAAGCACACATGCCCACCTCCAGACTTTCTGGCGTGCCCAGATGACGGCAACGTGCCGACCACCGGCCGGAATGACCAACTTGCCATCAAAAGCATCTGGTAGCGGGAATTAGTATTCAACTGTGGATCGCTGGCATCAGGCGCAACCACGGGTTTTTCGCTAGCCAAGGAGAAACTCCAGCAGCGCAGCGTTAAACGCCTGCGAGGCCTCGACATTAACGATATGGCGGCCATGCAAGGACAATTGCCGGCCCTGTTGCACAGTGGCAGATATATGTGCCAGGTCGGATGGCGGGCATACCGGGTCCTCGTCGCCGGAGATGACAAGCAGAGGATTGGCGATGTGCTGGATTTCTTCCCGGAGATCGGCGCCGGCAAGGGCTGCGCAGCACCCGGCGTAGCCGTCGACCGATGTCGCTGCGAAGTTCTCGAGCACAACGCGGACGGTGCCGGGTTCGCAGGCCGTGAAGGCCGGGGTAAACCACCGCTCGGCCGTAGCGACGGAGAGAGGTTCTAGTCCGTTCGCCCGCACATCATCCATTCGTGTGGCCCAGCCTTCGGCGGTACCGATTTTGGCCGCTGTGGCGCAGAGGATGATCTTGCCAAGGCGCTGGCCGGCGTTGATGGCCAGCCACTGCCCAGTCAGGCCGCCAATAGACAGTCCGCAGAAATGCGCCCGCTCGATCTCCAGCGCATCGAGCAAAGCGATCACGTCCCTACCGAGATCGGCCAGTGAGTAGGGTGGCGGCGGGGCCGAAGATTGGCCGTGACCGCGGCGATCATACCTCAGAATACGAAAGTGCCGTGACAGCACGGCCACCTGCGCATCCCACATGTGAAGATCGGTTCCGAGCGAGTTGCAGAATACGAGCCAAGGCGAAACCGGGTCGTTCGCGTCAATACGGTAGTGGAGGCGATGGTCGGGAAGTTCGAGGTAGGGCATGCATTCAATCGTCCGCTTTGGCGAGACCGCGCGCATCGCGGCTCTCGGATTGGCCTTGTCGCACGGAAGTAGACAGTGCGAAGGCGAAGAAGTGCACGGCGGGGGCCAGCGGTTCGTCCGACAAACTCGGGGAGAGGCGCTCCGCCTACACCGACCGGGAGAGAGGCGTCCGCACGTCGGTGTCCCTTACCGCTGGCCGTCGCCTCATGCTGCCGCCAGCACCATGTCGCTCGAACGACGCGCGTTGCTGACCGCGAACACCAGCATCGCCAATGCCGAGATGACCGCCGGAAATGCGAAAATCAGGAAGTTCTGCTGGATCGGAAATTCCTTCGCCAGCAAGAGGCCGCCAAGTGTGGGTCCGACGATTGCGCCAATGCGTCCGATGCCGGAGGCCCAGCCGAGCCCCGTGGAGCGCACGGAGAGATTATAGAGTTGAGCCACGCTGGCATAGAGCAGGATCTGTGTGCCGATCGTGGTGGCACCGGCGATGAACACCATCAGGAAGAGCACGCCGGCAGGCGGATTGAAGCCGATGAGCGCGATCGATATCGCGGCTGCGGCGAAGAAGCCGACCACGACCTTTGGAAGCCCGAACCGGTCACCGAGCCAGCCGCCGGCGACTGCCCCGATCATGCCGCCGAAATTGAGAGAGAAGAGGCTCAGCAGGCTGGCCCTTTCGGCATAACCGGCTTCCTGCAGCACCTTGGGCAGCCACGAGGACAGAAGGTAGACCAGCAACAGGCAGCAGAAGAAGGCCACCCAGAGCATTGCCGTGCGCAAGGCGCGCTGATGCCGGAAGAGCTCAGCAACGGAAGCGGCGGCCCCCTTCGTTTCGGTAAAGGTCAGCGTGTCGCCGGCGGCGAGACGCGCGGACGGCGCGATCTTCGCATAGATCCGTTTCGCCTGCTCCTGCCTGCCCTGGCGGATGAGGAAACCGAGCGACTCAGGCAGTTTCCACAGAATGACCGGAAGCATGAGTAGCGGGACAGCGGCGATGAAGAACATCGGCTGCCAACCAAACTGCGGAATCAAGCCGATGCCGAGCGCCGCAGCAACCATTCCGCCAACCGAGTAACCGGAAAACATCAAGGCCACCATGGTGCCGCGAAGGCGCTTCGGAGCATATTCGTTCATCAGCGCCACCGCGTTCGGCATCAAGCCGCCGCAGCCGAGTCCGGCGATGAAGCGAAAGATCTTGAACTCCGTCGGCGTGTTGGCAAAGCCGGTCAGGAGGGTGGAGACGGTGAAGAGCAGGAAGCTGATCGCAATGCCCTTCTTGCGACCGATCTTGTCGGCCAACGGGCCGAAAAAGAGAGCGCCGAACATCATCCCGAACAGCGCCCAGGCCTGCAGTGCCCCTGCCTCCGGCTTGCTGAGCTGCCACTCCGCCATGAGGGTGGGCAGCACGGTTCCGGCGACGAAGACATCGTAGCCGTCGACGATCAGCAACAGGGCGCAGAGGCCGACCACCGTCCATTGAAAGCGTCCGACCGGATTGTTGTCTATGGCTTCATTCACATCGATAGCGCGCATGTTCGCTCCTCCACGAGTCGTTACGCAGGTCAGTCTTTGAATTTCAGCCGAGGTCTCCTCCGGCGACCGGCAGCACGTTGCCGGTGATGTAGGACGCCTCGTGCGAGGCGAGAAACAGGATCGGCGCTGCTTGCTCGTCGATCGTGCCGTAACGTTTCATGAAGCTCGAATGCTTCACCTGCTCCGCGACGTCGGCCATCCAGCCCTGTTCCGCCGCCGTGTCGCCAGTGGCATTGCGGGGGATGCGACGCGGCGGTGCTTGCGTGCCGCCGGGGGCCGTGGCGACCACGCGGATGTTGCGCTCGGCGAGCTCCATGGCCAGCGACTGGGTGATGGCGTTCACGCCGCCCTTTGCTGCCGAGTAGGGCACACGATGGATGCCGCGCGTGGCATTCGAGGACACGTTGACGATCGTTCCGCCGTCGCGCTCAAACAGATAGGGAAGAACGGCATGGCAGCAGTAAAGCGTCGGCATCAGGGACCGGCGGATTTCGGCGTCGATTTGTTCCGGCTCGAACTCCGAATAGGGGCGCATCCGGATCGCGCCGCCGACATTGTTGATCAAGATATCGATGCCGCCGAATTTTTCGCTGGCAAAGCGCATCGCCGCCGCGGCACCGTCATAGGTCTCGAGATCGGCGCTGAAGGCCACCGCATCCGCGCCCTTCACTTCCGCCGCCACGTCGGCAACGAAGGCGGCGCGGTCGACGAAGACCACCTTACCGCCCTCCTCGGCGGCGCGTTGCGCCACGGCGCGGCCGATACCCTGCGCGGCGCCCGTGACGACCAGCACCTTGCCCGCGAAACGGTCCGTGAAGCGCGCGGTGCTCATGCGGCCTCCTTCGCGACCGCGTTCGGTGTGAACTTTTCGTAGTGGAAGCTGTTGGGCATGACGCCGTTGTCGTCGAAATGTTTGCGCACGGCATCGACCATCGGCGGCGGACCGCAGAGATAGACGTCGACATCACCGCCGTTGAGCGCCTCGGCCGGCATGTGCTGGGTCACCCAGCCCTTACGGGGATGGCTGGAGGCCTCCTCTGCGACCACGGTGGTGTAGGTGAAGTTGGGCAGCCGGCCGGTATAGGCCTCCACCTCGTCCACGAGGACCAGGTCCAGATCGCGGGTCACGCCGTAGATCAGGTGGACCTGCTGCTGCGAATGTTCGCGGGCCAGTAGTTCCAGCATGGAAAGGAACGGTGCCAGCCCCGTCCCGCCGGCCAGGAACAGGAGTGGTCGTTCGACCTTGCGCATATAGAAGCTGCCGATCGGGCCGATCAGGTCGAGTTTCCCTCCCGTTTCGGCGCGCTCGAGCCAGGTGCTCATCACGCCGCCCGGGATCTTCTTGATCAGAAAGCCGATGCGCTTCTCGCCGGGCGCGGTGCTGAAGGAATAGGAACGGTGCTGGCCGCTGCCCGGCACGTCGATATTGACGTATTGGCCGGACAGAAAGGCGGGCGCATCGCCGTCCACGTCCAGTTCCAGCACGATCGCCGCATCGTTGTGCGGTACCACCCTGGCGACTGTGGCGGCAAAGGTCTGCTGCCCGGTCTTGCAGGCGACGGAGGTCGTCGGCACAGCAATGACGCAATCCGATGTCGGCTTCATCTGGCAGGTAAGGATGAGGCCGGTCTCCGCCTCGTCCGCGGTCAGCGCATCGTCGATATAGTCGTCGCCGAGGTCGTAGGAACCGCTTTCGGCGCGACACTTGCACGTGCCGCAGACGCCGTCGGAACAGTCCATCGGCAGGTTGATTTTGCTGCGGTAGGCAGCATCGAGCACCTTCTCGCCGTCCTTGCAGTCGATGAAACGGGTAACGCCGTCCTCGAAGTTCAATGCGATGTTGTAACTGGCCATGGAACCCTCCTCAAAAGTTTCCTGCCCGCCCGGCGACGCTCGTCAGATGTGATAGACGTCGATGACCTGGCGGATGTAGTCGTTCTTCAGCACGATCTTCTTGGCTGAAATCAGCAGCTGGTCGCCGCTGCGGCGCAGCGTGACGAAGATGGTTCCGAAGAAGTGATCGGTGACCTTGTAGCGGTGGTTGAGTGTGTTGAAGTTGTAGCGGACATCCACCTCCTCGCCGCGCTCCTCCAGCACCTCGACGTTGGTGACGCTGTGGCTGGTGCGCGGCTCCGGCGTCGATGCGCCGGACCGCTCCGTCTTGATCCGGAAGACCCGGTCTTCCAGGCCCTCGCGGCTCGGATAGTAGATTAGCGAAATCTGCGAATGCGGATCCTCGGTGATCTGATCATCGTCGTCCCAGGCCGGCATCCAGTAAGCCACGTCCTTCGCATAGCAGGTGAGCCACTGGTCCCATTCACGGTCGTCCAGCAGGCGTGCCTCCTTGTAGAGGAAGGCGCAGACGCTTTCGTAGGTGATGCTCATGCCGCGACCTCCTTGCGCTCGCCTGCGAGCGCCTCTCGCATCACCCTCGCCCAGTATTCGTGCTGGCGCACGAATAGGCCCTCGTCCTCGCTGCGCTCGCCGGAAAGCAGCGGATTCATTCCCATCTGCCTGGCGTTGTCGTCCGGACCTTCGATCCACAGTGGCGCGCCACGCGACATGTCGTTCCAGAGCGCGGCGATACCGGCATATCCAGCCTGGCAGGCCCGGAATTCCTCCAGGTCGTCGGCCGTACCCATGCCCGAGACGTTGAAGAAATCCTCGTATTGACGGATGCGCAGCGCGCGGTTCTCGGCGCTTTCGCCCTTCGGCGCGAAGCAGAAGATGTTGATCTCGGTCCTGTCCACGCTGATCGGCCGCGTGACGCGGATCTGCGTGCTGAACTGGTCCATCAGGAAGACGTTCGGATAGAGGCAGAGATTGCGGGTCTGGTTGACGATGAAGTTCGCCCTGTCCTCGCCTACACGCGCAGCAATCTCCTCGCGCGCGCCGTAGACGGGGCGCACCTCAGGATTCATCGTTCGGGTCCACAGCAGGATATGGCCGTTTTCGAAGCCGTAGACGCCGGCGGTGGACTTGCTCCAGCTGTTGGCATCCACCGCTTTGGTACCTTCCTCGGCGCGGCGGCCCATGGTCGCAGCGTAGTTCCAGTGCACGGAACTGACATGGTAGCCGTCGCAACCGTTCTCCATCTGGAGCTTCCAGTTGCCGTCATAGATGTAGGAGGAATTGCCACGCAGCACTTCCAACCCGTCCGGCGCCTGGTCGACGATCTGGTCGATGATCACCCTGGTTTCGCCGAGATAGTCCTCGAGTGGGGCGACATCAGCGTTCAAGCTGCCAAACAGGAAGCCGCGATAGTTCTCGAAACGCGCAACACGCTTCAAGTCGTGCGAGCCGCTCTGGTTGAACTGCGGTGGATACTGGGTCGTCTTCTCGTCCTTCACCTTGAGCAACTTGCCGGTGTTGGAAAAGGTCCAGCCGTGGAAGGGACAAGTGAAGCTGCCCTTGTTGCCGTGCTTACGACGACAAAGCATGGCACCGCGGTGGGCGCAGGCATTGATTACGGCATTGAGTTCGCCGGTCTTGTCGCGAGTAATGACCACCGGCTGGCGGCCGATGTAGGTGGTGTAATAATCGTTGTTGTCGGGGATCTGGCTCTCATGGGCGAGATAGACCCAGTTACTCTCGAAGATGTGCTTCATCTCCAGTTCGAACAATTCGGCATTGGTGAAAATGTCGCGCCGGCAACGAAACACGCCGGCCTCCTTGTCATCCTGCACCGCAGTTGCAAGCAACTGGTCGAGGTCATGGGCTTTTTCGATAATCACAGACATGGATCTTCTCCCGCTCGCGGCACACCTCTTCCCGTGCGGCCGCTGCAACAATGCCGAATTCACAATGTTCGGGGTGGCGGCCTCTCTCAGCCGCCACAGCGGCTTACGCCGCGGCGCGCTGGCGCTGCTCGTTGACCTGATTGTCCACGCCGTTCACGAGCGCGGTGAGATGAATGTCGAATTCAATCTCGGCGAACGGACCGGTGAGATTGTTTGCCTTTATCCTGGCATCGTCGGTGCGTTCGATGATGGCCGGAACGAGACCGTCGCGGGTTGCGTAGGCAAAATCGTCGTTGACCAGCGGATCGCCGTCGATATTGATCTGGGTGGTCAGCTTGCGGTGGCCGTCGGCACTGATGAAGAAGTGGATATGTGCCGGACGCTGACCATGACGGCCGAGCGCCGAAAGCAGCTTTTCGGTCGGGCTGCCCGGAGGGACACCGTAACCGTGCGGCACGATGCTCTGGAACTTGTAACAGCCCTTCGCATCGGCGATGATCGTGCGGCGCATGTTGAACGGCGCCTGTAGTCCGGTCGGGTCGAAGTGTGAGTAGAACCCGCGTGTGTCACAGTGCCAGACTTCGACGGCAGCGCCCGGTAGCGGCTTGCCGCCGGCGTCATAGACGGTTCCGTGCATGATCAGCGTATGGCCGTTGGTGTCCCTGCCGTCGTCAAGACGGGCAAATCCTTCCGAGGACGGGGCTCCCGCCACATAGAGCGGGCCCTCGATGGTGCGCGGGGTCGGATTCTTGATGCCGAGCGCTGCGTCAATTGCATCGAGGCGCTCGTCGAGGAAATGATCGAGGCCGAGACCGGGCGAGATCAGACCCGCCTGTCCCGAAGCACCGAGTTCGTTGAGCCAGGCAATGCCGGTCCAGTATTCGTCAGGAGTAATGTTGAGGTCGTCGATTGCCTTGAACAGGTCGGACATCACCCGATGAACGATCTGTTTCATGCGCGGATTGCCGGTGTCGCTATTCAAGCCGCTCAGAACCTTCAGGAAGTCCTGCACCTCGGGCTTGTCGAAAATCTTTATATCCATTGCCATTCTCCTCCTTCTTGGATGTTGCGAAAGCCGATCGAGACGCCCGCCATCCCGGCGCAACGCCACTCCTTGCTCAGCTGTCGTCGTCGCGGATCGACGACGGATGCCGCACCAGCGGCGTGACGGTGATCGTCATGAACTTGAACAGGGGCAGACCCGACAGGATTTGGTGCAGTTCGTCATTATCCCTCACGTCGAAGATGCTGTAGTTCGCGTACTCGCCAACGATCCTCCAGATGTGGCGCCATTTGCCGCCGTGCTGCATTTCCTGCGAATAGGCCCGCTCCTTGGCGACAATATCCTCCACCTCCTCCGGGGCGAGGTTTCGCGGGATGCTGACATCCATGCGAACTTGAAACAGCATGGTCTGGCTCCTCTACTTCGCGATGCTTACCGTCTTGCGCAGTCCATCGCGCTGGAAGAACCTGACGCGGTCTTCATCCAGCGTGATGCCCAAGCCGGGTCCATCGGGAATGGTCAGTTGGAAGTCGCTGTAGTTCAGCGGGGCCGCGAGGATCTCCTCGGTCAATAGGAGGGGGCCGAACAGTTCCGTGCCCCATTGCAGGTTGGCGAAGGTGGAAAAGGCATGTGCCGATGCGACCGTACCGAAGGCGCCTTCCAGCATGGTGCCGCCGTAAAGTTCGATCCCGGCGGCATCAGCGATCGCTGCCACGCGCAGCGCATTGAACAGGCCACCGCTCTGCTCGACCTTAACCGCAAACACGTCGGCGCCGTGGACCCTGGCGATCTCGAAGGCCGATTCCGGGCCGTGCAGGGATTCGTCTGCCATAAGCGCCACGGGAAAGCGGCGCATCAGGCGCGCCAGCCCTGTGGCCGATGCGACCGGCTGTTCGACCAGTTCGCAGCCGGCATCGGCCAAGGCTGCCAAGCCATAGACGGCCTCGGTCTCGCTCCAGGCCATGTTGACGTCGACGCGCACTGCGCCGCGGTCGCCCAGCGCACGCTTGATCGCGGCAACATGGGCAATGTCTGCGCGGATCGGCCTTGCGCCGATCTTCAGCTTGAAAATGTTGTGCCGGCGGATGGAGAGCATTTGTTCGGCTTCGGCGATATCCTTTGCGGTATCGCCCGAGGCAAGCGTCCAGGCGACCGGAAGGTGATCGCGCCGACGGCCTCCGAGAAGTTCGCTGACTGGAAGCCCGAGGCGCTTGCCGTGCGCATCAAGCAAAGCGGTTTCGACGGCACTTTTGGCAAAACGGTTCTCCTTGACCATCTTGCCGAGCCGCGTCATCAGCGCTTGCACCCGGCTGGCATCCTGACCGACCATCACCGGCGCGAAATAGCTATCGACGGCCAGCATCATGCTTTCCGGGCTCTCGGCGCCATAGGCCATACCGGCGATGGTAGCACCCTCGCCGATGCCGACGATACCGTCGCTGCAGTGGATTTTCACAAGCATCAGCGTCTGGCCGGTCATCGTCGCCACAGAGAGCTTGTGAGGACGAATGGTCGGAAGATCGACCAACAGCGCCTCGATCCGCTCGACGGTGGGAGCAATCCGGAAGGCAGTGGGCAAGGGTGCGGAGATCGTGTTCATGGCGGACATTAAGCCACCGCGACCTCACCTCGTCCAAGACCGTTTACGTTTTGAATAATACCTTTAAGATATGGAAGACTTGGAGAAGGCTGCACCGGTGCTTCTTTTGCAATGCAACATACCTAAACTGCGATGGGATCGCCTGGAATGGACCTTCGTCAGCTTCGCTATTTCATCGCCGTCGCCCGGGAGCGCAATTTCACCCGCGCTGCCGAAATGCTCCACATCGCACAGCCGCCATTGAGCCGACAGATTCAATTGCTGGAAGAAGAACTTGGCGTCACGCTCCTCACCCGCAAGAGCCGGCCGGTGCGACTGACCGAGGCCGGACGGCTGTTCTACGAACAGGCGATGCAGGTGCTCGGCCGGGTCGAACAGATGAAGGAGGCGACCCGACGCGTCGGTCTCAATCAGCACAGTGTGTTGTCCATCGGTTTCGTCGCCTCGACCCTTTACGGCGGTCTGCCGACGCTCGTGCGAAAGCTGCGCCAGCATGCACCCAATCTCGATATCCAGCTGCTGGAACTGATGTCTATGCAGCAGATTCAGGCGCTGAAGGAAGGTCGTATCGACGTCGGCTTCGGTCGCGTGCGACATGCAGACCCAAGCGTTGCGAGCATCGTTCTGCGCCAGGAGCGGCTGGTGGCGGCAATTCCGCAGGAAACTGCGCTTGCCGCCGACACCGCACCGCTGCCGATGAAGGCGCTCCTTTCCCAAAACCTGATCGTCTACCCGAAAGAACCCCGCCCGAGCTTCGCCGACCAGGTGCTGAGTTTGCTGCATGACCACGACGTGCGTCCGCCCGAAGTCCAGGAGGTGCGGGAAATCCAGACCGCATTGGGCTTGGTCGCTGCCGCCGCCGGCGTCTGCATAATCCCGTCCTCGGCTCGACAGATGCGCAATGATGTCCACTATCGGCTGCTGGAAGGCGAGCACGCCACCTCGCCCGTAATCCTGAACCACCGTGCAAACGACAACGGGTACTATATCGACCTGATCAAACAACTCATCCAGGAAATGTACGCAGAAAATCCGCCATGGCTGGCGCTCGAGCACAATCTGCCGTTTCGGCCATCTTTTTCCAAGTAGCCCAACCCACGCACCTTTCTCATACTTGATCCAGCAGGCACAACCGCATCGGTGGGGCTTGCGGCCATCGTCTACGCGAAGGCGCTCGGTCTTTCCGTCATTGCGTCGACGCGATCGCAGCAGAACCTCGCTCGCCTGCGTGAAGTGGGGGCTGATCATGCAATCGTCGATACCGGCGAGCCCTCGACTTTCGCTCCAACCCCAATAGGCGTTTCACCTTCCAGAGCGCGGTGCTGAAGCCAGCCCGTGCTCTTGCAGTTTCCAGTTCTGGCCAGAGGAGATCAAGAAGCTTTTCCCTGCGATGATGCCGGTTCGGAAAAGTGAAAAGGTAGGACGCCAGTCGCTTGCCGTCCGCGCCGAGCCCAGCTTGCACGCTCGCTCTACCCGTCTCCACAACGAAAGGTCCCAGTAAGCGAACCTGTACCATGACCTTGACCCGAGTTTGGTTGAACCCTCCGGACGCAGGACATCAGTTGGGGAAGCCTCGCCACCTTCAAGTTAATGCGTCGGTTGCTATTTCCTGGCTCTGGCAACGGCCAACTCAAATATCGCCTTCGCCTGTCGAACCCGTCGTGAGCAAGCACTTCCGGCCGCCGCCCAGCATCAGTCGACACCTCTATACTAAAGTAGAAGGGCAGCTATCCTAAGTTTTGTCAACAATACCAAAATGACACATAAGCAACCGTGAAGTTGCACGACAGTTATCGTTTGCTCCGATGCAGCGCATTGTGCTTAAGGTAACACCTAGGTGCCCCCTGCGGAGCCGAGGTGGTGCGATTTGTCGACACGGCTCTCGTGCCATTGCGATGATCAAGAGCGGACTGCTCCGATCCGCTGGCGCAGCCCAGTTCTGCGAACAGATTTTGTCCGATGGATCGCGGGTCGTAGCTGTGAGCGATACTGACGCGCTATTGCAAGCCCGATGCCACCGCCAACACCGATGCCGGCATTCGCAGACTTGCTGCGCGACCGCAAACCGTTCGACGCTTCGGCATTTTCGAGCTTGATGTTCTTTGCCGGTCGAAAGGCAGGATGTCTCCTGCTTGAAGTCCTTGGATTGTTCGGCGCCGATCAGGGTCGGTGACCGCCATATCCCATCAATTGACGCGTATAGTCGTCCGCCGGTGCCAGGGTTACCTGTTCCGTGGAGCCCGCTTCGACAACACGACCAAAGCGCATGACGACGAGCGTATCAGACACATGCCGGACGACCTTTAGATTGTGTGTGACGAACAACATCGACAGCCCGAACTCCTGCTTCAGATCAGCCAGTAGATTGAGGATCTGTGCCTGAACGGAAATATCGAGCGCAGACGTCGGTTCGTCGAGAATGAGCAGCTTGGGATGCAAGACTAGTGCTCTGGCAATGGCGACGCGCTGCGCCTGTCCGCCCGAGAGCTCTCGTGCTCGACGGGTGAGGAAAGTGGCGGGCAACCCGCAACGCTCAAGCATCTCGGCGGCGCGATCTCGCAGTTCCTTGAGCGGCACGTCGGCCTGTGCCGTCATCGGCTCGCCTAGGATTTCGGCAATGGTCAGGCGCGGGCTGAGCGACAGGAAAGGGTTTTGTGCCACGACGCCGATCGCACGGCGACGCTCGCGAAGGACCTGTTCAGGCAAAGCCAGCCAATCCTCGCCCTCAAGCCGAATGGTGCCGCTTTCGACCGGAACAAGCCTGAGGATCGCCCGCAGCAGACTGCTTTTGCCCGAACCGGATTCGCCGACGAGGCCAAGCGTGCTGCCGGTCGGCAGGTCCAGGCTGATCGCGTTTACGGCCGGTGACGGCGGTGCCGCGAACAAGCCCATCCGGCGATAGCGCACCACGAGATCGCGGATCTGCAGCAGCGGCTCATCCATGGTGCGGCTCCAGGTGGCATGTCCAGCAATGGTTTCCATCATCCCGCTCCGGCGGCTTCGCTTCATGACAGACTGCCATGACGCGTGCGCAGCGCGGAGCGAAAGGACAGCCCTCGATCACGGCAAAGGGGGGTGGAATGTGACCTTCGATCGACGCCAGCCTCTCGCCCTTAGCCACTGCATCCGGCAGAGCGGCGAGCAAAGCCCGTGTGTAGGGGTGGCGTGGTGCGGCCAAGAGCACGCTCATGCGCCCGGTCTCCACCGTGTGGCCGGCATAAAGCACGGTGGCGCTGTCGCAGCATTCGGCTACCACATCCATGTCGTGGGTGATCATCAGCACGGTCAGGGCGCGGTCGCGGACAAGGCGCTTCAATAACGCCAGCACTTGCGCGCCGACCGTCACGTCGAGTGCGGTGGTAGGCTCATCGGCGATGATGAAGTCGGCGCCGGTGGCAAGTGCCTGCGCGATGATCACACGCTGCTGCATGCCGCCCGAAAGCTGGTGAGGATAGCTCTTCAGAACCCGTCGCGGATCGGGAAGGCCGGTGGCAGCCAGCAATTCCTCGGCGGCCGCGCGCCGCTGGAAGCGCGGCAGACCGCTGTGACTTTTCAGCACGTCGTCCATTTGCCTGCCGATCCGCAGCACCGGATTGAGGGCTGCAGCCGGATCCTGCGAGATCATGGCAATGCGCCGGCCGCGCAGGCTTTTGGCGACATCGATAAGGTTCAGTCCATCGAAGCGAAAGGTATCGGCTGAAACACGCGCGCTTTGCGGCAACAGGCCGAGCAGAGCCATGCCGGAAATGGTTTTGCCACAGCCGGATTCCCCGATCAGACCATGGATCGTGCCGCGTTCGATCGACAGGTCGACGTGACGAACGGCATGGATCGGATTGTGGAGGCTGCCGAAGTGGATCGACAGTCCCTTGATTTCAACGAGCGACATCGCCCTGCCCTCCATCGTCGCCACGCAGTGCATCTCCCAGCACCGAAAAGGCAAGCGCCAGCACAAAGATGGTCACACCCGGGGCGGCGGCATACCACCAGCGCAGAGGAAAGAAGGCGCGACCGGCATTGACCATCTGCCCCCAGTCGGCTGTCGGGGGCAGGATGCCGAGGCCTAGAAACGACAGCGCCGATGCTGTCAGCAGCGCCGGACCAAAATCGAGCGCCGCCTGGACGGCGAGAGGCCGGATCGTACTCGGAAGGATGTGCCGCAGCATGATCGTGCCGTGCGAGACCCCCATTACCCTTGCGGCTTCGACATAGGGTTGGCCGCGCAATACCAGCACTTCGGCGCGCGCCAGCCGCGCATACCACGGCCACCAGGTGACGGCGACCGCCACCGTAGAGTTGACCATGCCCGGCCCCATGGCCGCGGCCATCAGCACCGCCAAGAGAAGCGCCGGGAATGCCAGGAAGACGTCGGTGACGCGCATCAGGCAATCGTCGATCCAGCCGCCGAAATACCCCGCCAGCAGGCCGACCGGCAGGCCGATCACCAGCGAAAGGGCGACGATCAGGATACCTGTCGTCAAGGAGACGCGTGCGCCGTAAATCACGCGGCTGATCATGTCGCGCCCGAGATGATCGGTACCCAGCCAATACTCGGCCGACGGCGGCATCAGCTTGTCTGTGATGTTGGGAGTACCCAACCCTTGCGCCGGGAACGGCGCGACGACAGGCGCGAAGATCGCCAGCAGCGCAACGAAGATGATGACGAATAGGCTGATGGAGCCGGCCCAGCCCAGGCGCTTGAGAAGATTGCGCATCACAGGGCCACCCTCGGATCGAAGATCGCCTGTGCCAGGTCGATCATGAGGTTCATGGCAACATAACAGATCGTTACCACCAGAGTTGCAGCGGCTATCACGGGAAAGTCCTTCGACAGGATCGCCTCGGAGACGTAGCGGCCAAGCCCCGGCCAGGCGAAGATGATCTCGACCAGCACGGCGCCGGTCAGCGCATAGGCAAAGCTCAGCCCGACGACCGTGAGTGCGGGGCCGATGGCATTCGGCAATGCATGTCCGAACAGGATGCGTGAGCCCGATAGGCCAAGCGCACGGGCCGCAACGATATGCCGTCGCTGCAGGATCTCGATCATGGCCGACCGGGTGAGCCGCATGGCGACGCCGGCGGGATAGCTGGCAAGCGTCAAAGCCGGCAACACGAGATGCGACAAGGTATCGAAGAAGGCGGCAGGGCGCCCGGCCAGCAGCGAATCCACCAGATTGAAGCCGGTGACCGATGGCAAGGGCGCAAGCACCGCGAACTCCTTGGAGAGCCTGCCCGAGAGCGGCAGGATGCCGAGCCACTGCGCAAAGAAGGCCTGCAGCAGCATGGCCAGGAAGAAGGTGGGCATCGCCACGGCGGCAATCGAGCTTAGTCCGCCCAACCGATCGAGCAGCCCGCCGCGCCCGGCTGCCGTCAGCACCCCGGCAGGCACGCCGATCAGCAGTGCCAGCACCGTGGAGAAGACAGCGAGCTCCAGCGTCGCCGGCAGAAAGACGGATAGGTCATCGGCGATCAACCGACGCGTCTTGTAGGAAACGCCGAATTCGCCGGTCGCCATGCTGGCGGCGAAGGAAAAGAAGCGTTCATGCAACGGCGCATCGAGCGCCAGCACCTTGCGCGCTGTCTCGATCTGTTCAGCCGTCGGGCGGGGACCGGCATAAAGTGCGGCCGGATCGGACGGCACCACCTGAGCCACGACGAAGACCAGCAGAGTGACCCCCAGCACGACAAAGACCGAAAGAACCAGGCGTCGTAACAAATAGCGCATCAGGTGCATGACGCTTCGCTCCTGCCCTAGCGGCTCAGTTGATGGACGAAGGTCACATGGCCATAGGCGGGATTGTCGGCGTAGTTCTTGATATCGGCGCGGATAATGTGGACGTTTGGCTTGTCGACGACAAACACCGCCGCCGCCTCGTCGATCACCATGCGCTGTGCCTTCTTGAACGACACCTCGGCAGCACGCCTGTCGGTTGCCGATAGCGTGTTCGCCTCGTCAATCAGCTTGTCGAATTCCGGATTGGCGTAATAGCCGAGGTTGAAATTCGGCGCTGTCTCGGAATGGAAGAGATTGAACAGGTAATCGTAAGGCGTGACGAAGGTCGGCCACCAGTACATCAGGAAAATATCCTGCCCTGCGGCGGGATCGGCCTTGGCCAATTGCCACTGCGCCTCCCAGGCCATCGGCTGCAGTGTCAGCGTAATGCCCAACTGCTCGAGATTGGCTTTCCAGAGTTCGCCGGCCAGCGCCTCGAGCGCATCGCCCGTCGCGTAGGTGAGCGTCAGCTCCAGTCCGCCTTCCACAATGCCCGCCTCCGCCAACAAGGCCCGTGCCTTGTCGAGGTCCGTTGCCGGGATCGGGGCCTCCGCATCATGCCCCCAGATACCAGGCGGAATAACACCCTTGGCGCGGGCGCCAAGACCGGCGGTGCCGGCGGCGATGACGTCGTCATAGGGAAAGGCGATCGAGAGCGCCTGACGCACCTTGACGTTGTCGAGCGGTGCGCGGCGCGTGTTGTACATGCCGACAAGCGTTTCAAAGGACGGGTTGGCCACGACGGCCAGTTCCGGACGCTCCTTCAAGCTTTCGAGATTGTCGTAGGGGATGCCGAAGGTCCAGTCGGCCTCGCCGCTTTCGAGCTTGCTCTGCGCCAGCACCACGTCTTCGATGATCTCGAAGACGACCTTGTCGAAAGCGCCCTCAGACCACCCGCCCCAATAACCCTCGTTACGGGTGAGGATCGCGCGCTGGCCGGGCTCGTAGAATTCGATCTTGTAGGGCCCTGTGCCGGCACTGTTGCCGGCGTTGAACCAAGCATTGTCCTTGTCGATCGAGGCGGGGCTATAGATCCAGGCGGCAAAGCCAGCTGCCGCAGTGATATCCATGGGCTGCGCCGTCGATAGGCGCATGATCACCGTTGCGGTGTCCGGCGTCTCGATCGTCTCGACCGGCGCCCAGATGAACGAGGCGCCGCCGCCGATCTTCTTGGTCCGTTCGATCGAGGCTTTTACCGCCTGTGCCGTCAACTCCGCACCGTCGTGAAACTTGACGCCTGGACGCAGGCGGAAGGTCCAGGTCAGGCCGTCCGGCGAGGCCTGCCAGCTTTCGGCCAGCAACGGCTCCACCTTGGCCTGCGCACCGTCGCGCGCCGGAATGTAGCGCGTCAGCGTCTCATAGGTGTTGGCAAGCACTGCACCGTCGTTCGAAAACGAAGTGGCGGGATCGAGATCGGGAAATCCCGCGGGATAGGCGAGCGTGAAGATGGACGTGCCATCGGCGGCGATTGCCGGTCGCCCCCGCAGGACAGGCATTCCGGCGCCCAGGGCAAGAGCAGCAAAGCCGGCAGTTTTCAGCAGATCACGACGCTTCATCACAGTGCTCCCACGGGAGCCGAAAGGGTTTCTCGCTCCATCTGTTTGTCGTTGACATAGGCATGCACGGGCTCAGCCGCGTTCGGCTCGCCCACCGGCTCGAAATCGAACGCGTAGCCGAAGGCGCGTGGCCCGACGGACGCAAGCGCCCGCTCGGTTCGCAACAGGGCCGGCGACGGGATCGCGATGACGCTGACCCGCAAACCGTAGCGCTGCTCCTCCGTGGCGATCGGCCGCCCTGTCTCGCTGTCGACCATGCAGATCAGGTCGGGGACCATCGCCAAAGTGCGGCCGTCCTCGCACGCGACCAGATATTCGTTCTGGATATCGACCTCGACCGAGCGACCCGAGAACGCCCCCAGCCCGGCGATCGTCATCCGCCCGCGCACGAAGCCGCCCTCGATCTTGCGGCCGATATCGATGACCTTGCCCTGCAGGAGCAGCGTCCCGCCTTCCAGGTTCAGCACGGCAGCCACCGGGTCCGTCTTGGCGGCACGTGCCGCAAGGACAGCGTCACCGAGCCGCCAGGCCTGGCTCACCGTGTGTGGAACGCCGAACCGGCGCACGAAATCGCCGCTCATCGGCGCCGTGCACATGTGCGCGGTGCACCCCATCGCGATCGTTCCGGCACGCATCAGCTTTTCCAGCATTTCCGGACTGGTCGCCTGCGTGACGACAAGCACGTTTCCGGATGCATCGGCCAGTGCGGAAGGCGCGGAGGGATGACCATTGATGAAGAACGTGGTCATCTGCACTTCGGGAAAGGCACGCCCCATGCCATCGGCATCGACGACCGGAATGTCGAGTTTTGCCGCTGTCATCATCGGCGAGATGCCGTTGGCGCCGCCGATCTCGTCGGCTATGACGGCGTCGATCCGGCGCCCGATTAAGGCTTCGACCGAGCGCAGTACCCGCATGCCTTCGTCGCCCTCGTCCATCTTTTCGATGCCGACCGTCGGCGCGCCGATACCGCCGAGCGCCAGGACCATGGAATCCGGTGCCAGGTCGGCCGGGCGGACCACCCTGATCCGGCGCCCCTGCCGAAGCTGATCCTTGGCCATCAGCGCACCGAGATAGGGGCTGCCGCCGCCGCCTGTGCCAAGGATGCCGGCGCCAAGCGCGATCCGGTCGATATCGGTTTCCTGCAAGTCCCAGAACTTCATGGGTTGAGATCCCCCACCACCTTGGCCGCGATCCGCATGGCATTACCGGGCAGATAGGAGAGCGGCGTTTCATCGATTTCGGCGAGCGTCACAGTGTGTTCGGCCGCCCCTGCCTCGACCGCGCGTCGGCGCGCCTCGGCGATAACGCCATCGAGCGCCGCCTGTCGCGACTGGCCGTCGAGCGATACGATGTTGTCGACCTCCCCGGAGACCTGGGCGATCGCAGCACCGATGGCGTTGGCCGAACCGAAGTGGTCAGGCCGCAGCGAGACGTTGGTTCCTTCCAGGAGACCATCGATCAGCACCGAGCCGCCACCGACAAGGATCGCCGGAATGGGCTCCGGACCCGGCTTCATCTGATCGACAACCACCTCGACATCGCTCTTCATCTTGGCAAGTACGGCGGCCACCATTGCAGCGTCCAGGTGCTTCAATCGGGTCTTGTCTCCGAGATCGGCAAGCCCGGCCGCAACGGCGATATCGGTTGCAGTCAAAGCGTCGCCGCCGAAGCAGAGTGCCTTTTCCGGCAGACGGAAGCCCACAGATTCCGGCCCGATGCGCAATCCATCCTCGTCGCGCACGAGGCTGCCGCCGCCGAGGCCGAACGAGAACACATCGGGCACTCGGAAATTCGTGGGCACGCCGGCAATCGAAGCGCCCTCGCCGCGACTGCGCGGGAAACCGCCGATCAACATGCCGATATCTGTCGTCGTGCCGCCGATATCGATGACAACCGCATCCTTCAAACCGGTGAGGAAGGCCGCACCGCGCATGGAGTTGGTCGGACCGGAAGCGATGGTAAAGACAGGAAAACGTTCGGCGTAGTCAGCCGACATCAAGGTGCCGTCGTTCTGGGTGAGATAGAGCGGGCAGGAAAGGCCGAGATCGCCAAACGCCTGACGGAAAGCCGCGATCGTCTCTTGGCCGAGATGGTGGAGGCTGGCATTGAGGATGGTCGCGCTCTCGCGCTGCAAAAGGCCGGTTCGGCCGATGCGATGCGACAGGCTGATCGATGCGCCGGGCAGTTCCGCGGCAACGATCGCCGCCGCCTCAACCTCCATGCGGGAGTCGACCAACGCGAACACAGAGCAAATGGCAATTGCGCTGATACCTCGCTCGCGCCAGTCGCGGCAGGCTTGCCGGATCGAGTCCGCATCAAGCGACGCGATCGCCGAGCCGTCATAGTTCACGCCACCGCCCACGAGCGCGGCGCCGCCATCGACGACGAGCCTGAGATCCTCGGGCCAATCAATCATCGGAGGCAGGGCGCGCGTGGCCGAGCCGCAAAGCCGCAGCACGCCGGTGCGCTGCAGACGGCGCCGCTCGACCAGCGCGTTGAGAAAATGCGTCGTGCCGATCATCACGGCGCCGACCTGATCGCCTGGGATGCCGGCGGCGAAAAGCACCGACCGGATTGCGCGCGAGACGCCATCGGTGACGTTCTCGGTCGTTGCCGTCTTGATTGTCGCGAGAACCTCGTTGCCCCGCAGCAGCGCCGCGTCCGTGTTCGTTCCCCCGACATCCACACCGATGCGCAAACGCTCCATCATTTCGTCCTCCTGGTGCGGCGCCCCGCCCCGTTTGGCTTCGGCTCGCGCTGGCTGAGTGCCGTCGTGCGCGTGCCGTAGATCTTGTACATCCTGAGGATCATGTTGGTGACGACCCGGTGCACTCCGGGGATCTTGCCGATCGTGCCCTCGGTAAATTCAAATAGTTCGGCGTTGGTGTCGAAGTAGACCGACGCCGCCAGCGCGTAGCGCCCGGTGATCGCGGCGAGATATCCGACCTCGTCATACTCGCCGAGTTCGGCGGCGATTTCGTCGATCTTGCCGGGCTCGACCTCGATCAACAGTTCAGCCTGCACGTCACGACCAATGGCTGTCGGGTCGGGAATGGCGCCGATGACGATGTGGCGGTTCTGCAGGAGCGCGGCAATGCGGTTGCGCACCGTGCGCTCGGAAACATTGCCGATGCGTCCTGCGATTTCCGATGCGGACAGCCGCCCGTCTTCGGTCAACATTGAAATGATCGTTCGGTCTAGATCGTCCAGATCGTCTCGGTTTGTCACGAGATGCCCCTCTATTAGCGCGTGACAGAGAGCTTAAGTTCCGTTTCGGGATCATGTCAATTTAATTTTCTTCCGAATCGGCATGGCAATCAGTATTTTTGCCGATACGGCCTGATTTTTTGTCACTCAGATCACATATCGGCACTGCCTGTGGCAACGAGCGCCTGGTCGAATGAGACGCACGCTGCCGTTTGAAGGGATATACGGGTGAAACAATTGAAATGAGCGTACCAGGCGCCGGCAGCAACGCGGCCAGAGCCAGTTCGCGCGCAGCTTGACCGGTTAAAAGCCTCGTCTCTCGGAGGCTCAGCATAGCGACGGCCGACGGCCGGGATCCGGGAAGCCTAGGCCCGGCAAGCCGCTCCGGTAATCGATCCTGGAGGCCCCCGTACTCCGCGACTTTGGCTTCGATGAGATCTGGAAGGGCTTTCCCTTCGCGCTGTTTCGCGATGGATCCGACCTTTCGAAGATAGCGACTTCAATGGTTTGTTCGACCCTGGCCCCGGCACAGTCACATAGATCATCGTCCCCTGAGGACTTTGTCCGACGATCGGCCCGCAGCCGGGGCTGCGGGCCGCTTTTTCGCGCACGCAAGATCTCTGTACGCGAACGCCAGCGTGTAGCGCACACGATGCGGCGGGAAGCTCAGGGCACGGACAATGCAGATCTCGAAGCTCGCGTCCAATCAGACATCCGCGACAAGCTCTCTGACCGCGATCTTTAGAGGGAGGCGTGCTGGATCTCTTCTAGGAATCTGAGGACGCAACGCCTCTTGAGCCACAAGAGCGAGGGGTTCATGAGTCGGTCCGTTGCCAGCGCGATGTCTGCCAACAACATGTTAGTCGAACGCGGTAATCCGATGTGCCCCGCCGAAAGCAGTGCTGCCCGGGAAAACGAAATACATAAGCATGCGTTTAGATCCCATACGCAACAAGATGCAACGCCGACGTCAAACGACTGCCGGCGCTGCGTTGACGAGGATCTATTCGGCCTTTGCCTCGATATCGAGCCGCTCCAGGAAACCTGCCGGATCGTCGGAGGCTGTCATCAGTTCAACCGCACCAATGCCTGCGGCGTCCTTCGATTTGACAGACAGGGTGAATGTCCCCGCTTTTCCCAGGAAAGTTGAGACTGCCCCGGCGACACTTTGAAGCTTCGGCTGATCGGCCACGAACTGCTGCAGCATGGCGGATCCGACCAGCACCAGCATGCCGCGCGCCTGCTCCGCCGTCATGCCGTTTTGCCGGGCATACAAAGTCAGCGCCTTGTCGAAGAGCCCTTTGTCCTCGATCCGGAGCTTCAATTCCCGTGCAGTAACGTCGAGTGCTGCGGTTTGCATGCGTATCGTGTCAGCAGAAAACAAATCGTTTGAGACGCCGGCCAAGACACCAGACAGCGAAACACTGCCCATCCCTTCGCCCCCAAGGGAGATATCCTTGATGACGAAGCTTTTGCCCGCTTCGTCCCAATGTCCCTCAACCCCTGCCGACAAGGTAAGCTTGTCGTAGCCGAGCTTTCGCAATTGCTCAAACGTCTCGTCCTTGGCGTCTGGCGGCATCGGGACACTCAAGTCCTCGTAGACAATACGAATATCGGTAGGAATGCCGTTGTACGGTTTGCCGAGCGCGGCTTCATAGGATTTCAGCGAAAATTTCACGCGCTGCGGAACGAGCGATGCGATGTCCGTCGACATTGTTTCAGAGGCTTCAACATCACCTGCATCATCGTTGAGCGCAGTCTGAGGAAGGGCATCGTCACCGGCACCGTCCACAGCGTCAGGATCTCTTGCCTGATCGGCAGCATCATCCGCAATTTCGGCGGCGGCCACATCTGCCGCAGCGTCTGCGCCATCATCGATGGCCGAACCGCCCTTGTCCGCGTCAACCGGTACAGCTGAGACTTCGGGCCCGGCGTCCGCGCCCTCAACGGCGACATCGCTGCCTTGGCTGCTATCGCTGGGATCGGGCGCGTCGATTGCCGGTGCAGCGGTTGCAGCATCCAGAAGATCGTCAGACGTCGTCTCGCTCGGCGCCGCGGCCTCGTCATCGACCGCTGCGATCTCTTCAACGTCGGCCGGCCCGCTCGGCAGATCGACATCGAGACCGGCAAGCCGGAATGTCCCGAACTCGGGCAGCAATGTGGAATAGGCAAATTCTTGAGCCTGATCTTCGTTCAAAACAAGGAGTTGTTTCAACGCCTCCATTGTCGGGTGCCAGGAAAAACCGCTGACGCTGGCTTCAGCGAGCCGGAAATGATCATCGCCTTCTTCCATCGAGATCCCGTTGAGGCTCGCGTTCACTTCGCGCCCGTTCAGGTGAAGCGACGTGCGTTCGACATCAAGGCTGATCTGCTTGCCACTGTCCTTGCCCGGGGATTTGACTTTGAGTCCAAGCAATTGGATATCGCCCTGGCCAATCATATCGGGCAGGGAGAGAACCTTCATGTAAAAGGCGTTTCGTTCGGCAGCAGGCAATTCTTCGGGGGCTTTGACCGAACGCAGCATGTCCAGCGTGTCCAAAAGCGGCTCAGCCGGCATACGAATGCTAAGACCATTGCTGCGCAACTCTCCATATTGGAAGCTGCCCTCGCCTATTGTCTGAGTGACATCCTTGATCGACAAGGGGCCGTAAAGGGCCTTGGCCTGCGTGTCCTGTGGCCCGGCCGCTTGCGTGTACAAACGTGCGGCATAGGCCACGTCCAGGTCCTTACCGGTCATCGCCCCAAACGAGCCGTTCATGCGCGCGTTTTTCGTCTTCCCGTCTTCAGTCGCCTCAGCCACATGCATGTCCAGGCTGGCATTGGACGAGCTGTAGCGTGCTACGCGGCCATCCCTGATATCCTCGAGCGCGATGTTTTTGTAGACGATCCTGTCTTCATCCCCCTCAACGATCTTGGTCATCGCGACCTCGGGCAGGAAGATGCGATTGGCCTGGAAGCGCTGGATACGCTCCGGCAAGGACAGACCGCTCTTGTTTGCGAATATCTCGGCGACCGTCTGACGGTCGAAATTTGGCTGCTCGACACTCGCGCGCGGCACAGCGATTTTGTAGCCCGCAAGCTCGGCGCTCAGGTTGGCGATCTCGAGCTCGGCATTCAGGAAGAGAAATTTTGGGCGACCGTCGATGCCGGCGATCTTTGCGCTAAGGCCGCCCTTTAGCGGCAGCATCACGTCACGCAGATGAAATCGGCCGAGATAATCCACGTGGACGGAGCCGACTGTTCCCCCGCGCGCTGTGATATGCTGCTTGACGCCGCGCTCCAGCGTGATCTTGTAACCCGTCGCCCCGGCAGCCAGCACCGCCACAAACGCGGCGCTCAACCACAGCGCCTTGCGCCGACCTTTTCCTGTGACCGATTTTACCTGTTCCAAATCATCCATCCTTTCACCGCCTCCCTGTGTGACGGCGACTTTGCGACCGACATCACGACGGTCCATTGCAATCACTGCGAAACGATTGCCTTTCGACATCAGACCGTCCCGAAATGTTTCGTTGAAACCGCTGCAACCGCGACGTCGCCTAGATGCGCGCTAGGCCACTAACCGGAATGAAGGCAGATGAACTGGCAACATGCTACGGCGCCCGTCGACCAGTCCAACAGGCGTAGCGACCAGCGAGAGTGAAGTTCCTCTAAGTCGGTCTTGGCGCTCTGCCTATCTTCAAGGGGGGCACGTCGTCGATTGATGTTTTGAGCGCCCGGCTGAAGACAGTTTCGACTAGCGCAATAATGCAGCCGGAGATTGCCATCAAGACCATTAATGTACCCCAGATCGCCGTGAGGGGCAGGTTTCTTTGAGCATTGACCCGGATGTGCCATTCATGAGCCCACGCAGGCTGCCGCATCGTCGGGCCTGGAGAAACATCTGCCACGCGGGTCAGGCCGAGATTGATGCCATCGGCAAGATGGCGGTGAGCAGCGCAAGCCTGTTGTCGGGCGGACCGGCCCGTGCGCAGGTGGGTGAACGCGTTCGCGATCGTGCCAACCTATGTTGGCCCCGCAGCTGATCCCGAGATCGCCGTGCGTGTCAGGCGACACTCTTTCAAGGCCAGTGGAAGATCGTTGGCTTGATGCTGCGATCCCTGCACTGAAATCGGCAACTGCTTTTGGATCGTCCTTGGCTTGGGACAGACACTCTGAATGATTTCATGGTGACTGATGGGTACCTGTTTAACTGAAAAACTTCGCGATCGGACCGGCGGAGCGCTTGCAACCTGCCCCAAAGCAAATTCCCATCAGGTGGCAAATCACTGCAGCGATTATCGCCTGGGTTAGGGCGTGGCGCTGCTCGCACTTGTTAAGGCTGGCCTGACAGCGTCGCCGGCGTGATGGGTTCACTGTTCAGTACCTGGACTGTTCAAAACGTTGTGACCTGCGCTTGCTAGTGATTTCCGTCTCGCGAAGCGCAGGACCACACCCAGCGAAGCCGCAATAGGTATCGCCAGCAAGACACCGATGAAGCCGAATAACCACCCGAAGGCGAATAGCGCAAACATCATCCAGACTGGATTGAGGTTGACGCGCCGACCGATGAGGCGCGGAGACAGAACATAGTCGGCAAGCATTTCACCGATAATGAAGATGCCCCCCACAACAGCGACAGGTGCCCAATTGGGCCAGAACTGGTCCACCGCAACGCATACCGATATCAAGATACCGGTGGCTGCCCCAAGGTAGGGAACGAAACTGATGAGGCCTGCAGCTATACCAATCAAAATGGCATGGTTGAGTCCGGTCAGCTTCAACGCTGCCGTATAAAGCACGGCAAGAATGAGACAGATGGCAACCTGACCGCGCACGAAGCCGGCAACAGTATCGTGGATTTCGCGCCCGAGCGCCCGACCATCATCGCGGTACTCCGGAGCGAGCCAGCCATCAATTGTCGCAATCATTCGGTGCCAGTCAATGGCGAGATAGATGGCGATGATTGGAGTGACAACGAGGAGCGAAAGAAGGGAAATCAATGCTCGTCCGCTCGACCACAGCGAACTGAGGAAACCGTCGAGCCATTTGCTGCCCATCGCCCTCACGACATCGACGGAAGATTGCTCGATGTGAAGATTCTCACCCATGATGTCATGCATCCAGGGTCCGCTTGCTTCGGTCATAAGGGACTGCAGACGCGTGATGTAGCGGGGAAATTCATCAATAAAAAATCTGAGCTCACCAATGATAACCGGGAACATAACCAGCATGACCGCGATAATACCCACGATCAGCGGCAAGATGACGGCTAGTGCCGCAAAGCTTCGATTGATCCCGAACCGCTCTAACCTGTCGACTGCGGGAACGAGAAGATAGGCGAGCAATGCGCCAACAACAAATGGCAGCAGGATTTCGCGCAAAAGCACTAGCGCAACCAAGGCGACTGCGGAAACCGCAATCCAGAATGTAGCTGGTTGCACAATTCTCATGGGACCCCTGCGCAGTCTTGTTTCGAGTTCTGCCGGACTTTGCTGATCTCAGCGCATCGATCCTCGGATCCAAGGAGGGTAGAGACGGTAAGGATCCTCCTTGTCAATTATCCATCAAGCTGGCGAAGGCGATCTCACCATCGGTAATGTAATGGTTGACCTTTCCGGTCTGTAGACGTGAGCCGGATTGATGCAAGACGACATCCCCGATCACCCGCTTTGACTTCAACTGGGTGACTATGTGATCTCGTTCAGCATTCGTATCTGAATCGGTAGCGTGTGTCACTTGGAGCGTCAGTTTGGTCAGCGATAATCCAGTATCCCTGGTGCCCGCCCCAACCCACAAGACGCGCTGATCAGTCGATGGCCTATCCGTATTCAGCCAGAAGCTTGCTGCTGTGATATCGTCGCCCGTATGGGCGGGGCTCAGCGCCCAGAAGCGGATATGGTGGCGCTTGCGCGGACTGTTGTCGATGGGCTGCTGGAAACCTATGTCCTGCTTTCGTCCGAAGAGATAGAGCGTGCTGAAAGGAGCCGTCGGATACGGAGTGTTGAGCAGAAACGCTCGTACCATTCGCCACGAGCTTGCAACCCCCAAACTGTCGGCTGTTGACCAGCCCGCTGTTGCAAACGCATCGCAAAGTTGTTGAAGAGTGCCTATCAGCACGAGATTCACTGGATCGCCGGGCAAGCCGTCGCCAGTGATGGTGTACCTAGGGATGAGTCTCCGGTGGAGAATCTTTAAGCCCATTCGGACCACGTTTGGCAAAATGACGTAGGCAGCAAGCCCATAGGTAAGACCTACCGCCAGGATCCAGGGAAGTCTGTGGTCCGCAGTGTCAAAAACGACAAAGACGATCAGCCAAACGCTAACTGCCCCCAGACAGAAGATGAGAAACCTTTGGAAAAGGCGCGTAAGCATTCTCAAAATTTCTTATCCCGTGCAGGACCTTGGTTCGCTATCGACTTCGCTGCTCGTACCTTGTCCCGCCGGCCGAACAGAGACGCTGTAGGCTAAGTTCTACGCCACATGTCGTCGAAACGATATTGTTCTTTGGGGAAGCGCGGGTCTCGTTGAGCGAGGATGCACCGCCCGGCAGCGTCGAGCCGCCGCCGGTCTGGGCCTGAGCAACCTCGAACCGTTGCGGGGCCGGATCGCTGATCCGGCCCGTCGTCGATCCGGCCTGCGTTGGATTGGAGACCGCAACGCCCGGCTCGGCATAGAGCGCCACGCCCGCGCCGAGCAGGAGTGTTGCGACCGTGGAGAGGCCGAAGATTCGTTTCTGGCTCATCATGCGAGCACCTATCGTTCGTTAGCGCGCTGCGCGTTGAGGTCGAGCAGAGCCTGGAAGCTCTGCAAGGAAGCGAGATGTTTAGTCCCGGCATTTGATGGAGCAAAGCGCTCGCTGACGCCTGCTCGAGGTTCATGGAATGAGCCGTCACAGCAGATCTTGTCGCAGCGCGAGAGCTGATGTCGAGACTGGAGCAGCGATAACCGGAGCGCAGTGTGTGCCACTTACTGAGACATCCGCCATACAACTTCGGACGGCTCGCCGATGCAAGCGCTGCAACGCCGCCAGCGTGCGGGTGGATGCCCCGTTTGACGTCGGAACACTGTGATAAAATGGGTCTGTGAACGAAAGCCGACATCAATCGCAATTTCGTCGATGCTCAGGTCGTCGCTCAACAATTTCGTTTTCGCGCGCTCTATTCGACGGTCGCGCAGATAGGCATGCGGGCTCCGGCCTGTTGCGAACCGGAAGCCGGCAGCGAAATGCATGGGGCTGAGGCCCGCGGCGCGCGCGATGTCTACGAGTTGAAGCGGGGTCGCTAGGTTCCTTTCGATGAACTCTACGGCGCGCTTGAGCCGCCATGGTGCGAGCACGACGGAGTTTGTCTTGCGATCCTTCATCTTTGCTCGTCTCCACCGGTCGCCGCAATAAGCCGGGACTGGATTCGCTCTAGGGTTCGTTCGAAGACTTCCGGTTCGTCGAGCGCCCTGGCGAGCACCAAGGCCCCCTGGACGGCAACTACTGTCTCCTCGGCAAGCGCAAGGGCGTCACGTTCAGGGCATCCGGCCCTCTCGAGAGCAGAGGCGAGCGCACCACGCCACTCGGCGAAGTAATCCCTGACCCGATCGCTGAAGCGGTTCCGGACGTTGTCCAGTGCAAACGCGCCAATGAGGCACACACGGCGGCCGGAGCGAAAGTAGCCGGCAACCGAGCTACACATGCTGGTGATTGCGGAACGCGGATCATCCGCGCTCCGTAGCGGTTCGAAGACCTGCGTCGCGAACCATTCGTCGATCTCGCCGAGCACGGCTGCGGCCATCTCTTCCTTCCCACCGGGAAAGAAGTGATAAAGGCTTCCCTTTCCGAGGCCGGTCTTTTCGGTGATGGTCGATAGGCTTGCACCGTCGAAGCCATACTCCCGAAAGATCTCGGCGAGGGATGGGATTACGTCCGAGCGCTCGGCGACGATCTTTGGCATGTGCTACAGTCCCAATTCGGAAAGTCCCGGGTGGTCCGCTGGCCTGGGCCCAGACCGATCCCAGAAGAATTTGCGTTCAGATTCTTCGATCGGCAGATCATTGATGCAGGCATAACGGTGGTGCATCAGCCCGTTTTCGTCGAACTCCCAGTTTTCGTTGCCGTATGCCCGGTACCAGTTCCCGGAGTCGTCGCGGTACTCATAGGCGAAGCGCACCCCGATACGGTCGCCGTCATGAGCCCACAGCTCCTTGATCAGCCGGTATTCGAGTTCTTTTGTCCACTTCCTCGCCAGGAACTCGACGATACGTTCGCGTCCTTGGACAAATTCCGCGCGGTTACGCCAATAGCTGTCGACGCTGTAGGCGAGGGACACGCGGTGCGGATCGCAACTGTTCCATCCGTCCTCTGCAGCTCGGACTTTGGCCGCTGCCGATTCGCGGGTGAAAGGGGGCAGTGGTGGGCGTTGTTCAGTCATGGTCATGATCTCCAGATCCTTTTCACTGTACCGATCGGTAAACAGTGTGTCAATCGGTACATGTGGCTGAGTGCAGCGTCAACGGTCAACGCTGGGCGCTGGCCGTTTTTGCCGTGCGAATTGAAAGGTTGCGCCGTAGTCCGCCGAGTCCGCGTCACGCCGAGAGCTGCGATCTTAGCTGTTGTGGCTAGGCCGGTTGCTAGATGTTTGTCCGCTCAGTGCATGAGTTCACGAAAGACTGTCTCAAGCTCGACGTCTGAGGCCGCCACCACCGCGTAATAAAGCATCTTTGTCTCGCTCTCGGTGGTCTCGGCTGGCCAAAGAACTCGCTCGGCGATCGACCGCTTTCGCTTCATGAGACGCTGCAGCAGACAATCGAAGGATCCAGCGCCAAGCCGTGTATGCGACAGATCGGGGATAGCGACATCAGTTCAAAAACAGGTAGGCACAAATTTCGGACGAGCCCGGAAACATACTTCCTGTCCCGCGCGTCGTCGCCTCTCATCGCCGCCCTGCGCTATATCACTGCTGGTCAGTGGGCGGTCGCTTACGCGCAGCTCAGAAGGATCGCGCGTATCAGCTCTCCGCATCCGAAGATGACATCCAGGGGGCCACTGATGGCGATAAGGGTGCATTGCTTCGATAATCCGCTCACTGTCCGGGCGGAACATGCGACTATGGCTAGGGCGTGCCGGTCACCATCGCGAGCGAGCACGTGAACGTTGTCGCCAAGCACAAAACACCAAAGCGCGGCAATGTACTGTGGCGGGGAGGAACGTGCGTCTACATTAGTGAAAATGCGCCAACACATCGTTTCTGGCAGCGGAGGTTCCGCTGCCAAAACGTTTCAACCAGCGGCCTGCTTATTTTGCTGGGGGGCCATAGGAAGATGCGATTTTGCCCGCCTTCTCTTGGGCAGCTTTAAATTCCGCGCCCGTGTAGGCTCGCACGGTTTTTACATTCGATACAGCTCCCGATGCGCTGACGACGAGAAGTGCGGGGACCAAGTCAGCGCCATCGTCGAATTCCGTGATTGCCATCCAGTCGGTTTCGCCCGTCGTAACGTAGAAAGAATGCAGTTTCCCGCCCGCTGCTTCCATGATGCCCCGGGCCGCCTTTTCTCGGTTCGATGGACTGTCAATCATTCCCTTCGCTGACGTGGTTGTATAGCACCCTGTGGTTATGAACAGTGGCATGACATCCTCCCTCAACTGGGCAGATCGGGTGACCTGCCATACTCAATATCTCAAAAAACTTGGCGTTAGACGAGCGTTGAGCTGCAGAGCGCTAGATTGGTCACGCACAATTCGGCGACGCACAGTGAGCATGATCGCCACAGCGGCGGGCCTTGAAATGACGGCACTACCAGCCGTCGCATCCGAAGCGGTTGCACGTTAAGGCTTTGGACCGTTCAGCAGGGATTCCCCTGGCATATAGCGAGCTCCTTCGGGCCGACAGGAGACGAACGTTTAGGGTCTCCGAATGCGGTCGCGTCGGCCTTAACCATCGCCGTCCTGCCACCGAAGTTCCAAATCGAGCTAAGTGTGTCGTTCGAGGGCGCATCGGCAGCGATTTCGAGGGACCCATCGATCATCTCATCCGACAACTCTGCCAGGCAGTGACACTTCTTTCCTTGCTGAGGGCGTAGCCCCTGGTCTGCTCCCGGGAACGAGCATGGGATAACGGCGCGCTTTCCCGCATTCAGTCGTTGAGACTTGGGGATGCTGCTGGCCTGCGGGCACACAAACGAACAACGCCTTTCTCCTTAGAGTTGATCGAATCCATGTTACCGTTCATCCAGGACAAGGCAGATGGCGGCACCGCCAGCAGGTCTGCCTGAACGTTGATCCGAGGCCGTCGCGCTTCGATTCCTACGATGCCGTCTTGTTGGGAGGATGTGCCATGGCGGGGATACTTGACGTGGTTGTCGTCGGAGCAGGCTCGGCCGGGCTTGGGATCAGTTATTTCCTCAAGCAGCAAGGTCGCGATCATCAGGTGCTTGAGCGAGGCTGCATCGGAGAAACCTGGCGGACCCAGCGCTGGGATTCCTTCCGTCTGAACTCGCCTAACATTCGCTCGCTGCTGCCCGGTGATTCCCATGACGTGCCTGATCCCTGGGGTGCCAGCACACAGCATCAATTTGTCGCTTATCTCGAGAACTATGTTGAGCGGCACCAATTGCCGGTGATTACCGGGACTCCAGCAGAGGAACTGTCCAGAGATGACGGACTCTTTCTCGTGACGACACCGCGCGGTGTCTTTCAGGCCCGCAACGTCGTGGTCGCGAGCGGTAGCCTGAACTGTCCGAAACGATCGCCTGAGTCGGCGGAACTGCCGGCAACGGTTCGCCAACTCGATTCCTCGGCCTATCGCAATGCCGCCGAGTTGGAACAAGGTGCTGTTCTGGTCGTCGGTAGCGGTCAATCGGGCGGTCAGATTGCCGAGGACCTGGCACTCGCGGGACGCTCGGTCTTTCTGGCGACGAGCCGAGTCGGCCGTCTGGTCCGCTATTATCGCGGCGGCGACATCTTCAATTGGATGACCCTGTCCGGCTATTTCGACGTACCGCGCAGGGAAATCGTCCTGCCTTCGGGGAAGCTGCCGCCGCGAGGCTTGCTTGGTGCCACCCACACCATCAGCCTGCAATCGCTGAGCGCCCAGGGGGTCGTGTTGCTCGGTCGCTTCTTGGGTATGACGAATGGCAGCCTGGTATTCGGCGACAACCTGGATGAGCAAATGCGTTTTGCCGACGAGAGCTCAGCCAACGTCAAGCGCCTTATTGACGCTTACATCGGGCGCGCCGGGCTGAACGCGCCGCCTGCCGAGGATGATCCTGCCGAGGTGATCGCCCCACGCCTCGCCGATCCACCGATCCGCTCAATCGAATTGGCGACGAGCGGCATAGCGTCGGTAATCTGGTGCACAGGCTTCAGAGGCGATTTCCGGTGGATCAAAATCCCGGACACCATCGACGACGACGGCCAGCCTATTCACGAGGAGGGGATCGGATTCGTTCCCGGACTGTATTTTTCCGGCCTCGATTTTGCCTCGACTCGGAAGTCGGGAGTTATACCGGGGGTTGCTGAGGAAGCAGCACGGCTGGTGAACCATCTGGCCAAGAGATCGGCGAGTTAATGGCTGACCGCTCGAACTTCCGTTCTCTACGATCCGGTCAAAACAATCTGCGCGGAACACCTCGCTAAGCTCGAACGGGCGGACAATTCAACCTTGCTGCGACACTTGACCGGACGCAATGTCAGTGCCCGCTCAACCGTCGCGCATGCCATTTGATGTGATCGTCCATAAAACTTGAGACGAAGTGATAAGAATGATCATAGCCCTCCTGCATGCGCAAGGTCAGCGGAATATCGGCGTTAGTGCAAGCAGCAACGAGCAGCGATGGCATTAATCCCTCTTGGAGGAAGAGATCGTCTTTACCTTGATCGACCAGAAACTCGCCAAACCGGCGGCCGTCTTCAATTAGTGCGCAGGAATCATATTCACGCCAGGTTGCCTCATCTGGCCCCAGGTACTTAGCAAAAGCCGAATTCGACCACTTCGCCATCATTGGCCGAACGATGGGCGCGAACGCTGAACAACTGGCAAACCGCTCAGGATTCTTGAGGGCGATCGTCAGCGCACCGTGCCCACCCATGGAGTGGCCGAAGATCGATTGGCGGGTCAGGTCGGCGGGAAAATTGGCGCCCAACAACGCGGGCAGCTCCTTCGTGACGTAGGAATACATACGATAATTTCGGTCAAACGGTGCTTGCGTTGCATCGACATAAAAGCCGGCGCCGCAGCCGAACTGCCAGTTGTCGACTTCGTCCGGTACGGCATCGCCACGCGGACTTGTATCTGGGCAAACAACAAGCAGGCCGAGTTCGGATGCCAAACGTCTATACTCACCCTTTTCCATGACGTTGGCATGGGAGCAGGTAAGACCGGACAGGTACCACAGAACCGGCACCGGCCCGGCTTTCGCCTGCTCTGGCACGAACACCGCAAACGTCATATCACAAGAGCAAACCTGCGAGGGGTGAGAGTATACACCCTGCATTCCCCCATGGGCTTTTGCGACCGCTAACGTTTTCATTCATATCTCCCCCTGAAGTTAGTTGCCGCAAGCGCGGCGGCGCAATTTGTGTTTGGAGATTGGAATTGCGCCGCCACTGACGCCAGAGGGCTGGAGGCGCCCGTCCCTGGCGCGTTCGCTTGCATCCGGCGCCACCGGTAACGGCGCCTTCCTGAATCGGATTGCGAGCTTAGTAGAGAACCACGCTGCGGATGCTCTCACCCGAGTGCATCAGCTCGAAGCCCTTGTTGATGTCTTCGAGCGGCATCGTGTGGGTGATCATCGGATCGATCTCGATCTTGCCCTCCATGTACCAGTCGACAATCTTCGGCACGTCGGTGCGGCCGCGCGCGCCGCCAAAGGCGGTGCCCATCCAGCTGCGGCCGGTGACGAGCTGGAACGGACGGGTGGAGATCTCCTGGCCAGCGCCGGCAACGCCGATCACCACCGACTTGCCCCAGCCACGATGCGAGGCTTCGAGCGCCTGGCGCATCACCTTGGTGTTGCCGGTGCAATCGAACGTATAATCGGCGCCGCCGATCTGGTCGGCCCCGCGCTTCGTCATGTCGACGAGGTAAGGCACGATGTCGTCGCCAACCTCCTTCGGATTGACGAAGTGGGTCATGCCAAAGCGTTCGCCCCAGGCCTGCTTGTCGTTGTTGAGATCGACGCCGATGATCATGTCGGCGCCGGCAAGCCGCAGGCCCTGGATGACATTGAGGCCGATGCCGCCGAGGCCGAAGACGATCGCGGTCGCACCCATCTCGACCTTGGCCGTGTTGATCACCGCGCCGATGCCGGTGGTGACGCCGCAGCCGATATAGCAGATCTTGTCGAACGGCGCGTCGGGGTTGACCTTGGCGACGGCGATCTCCGGCAGCACGGTGT
>NZ_MOAI01000021.1:0-129317 GCF_001976035.1 Ensifer sp. 1H6
GCAGCATTCAAAGTGCTACAGCGCCGCGCGTCTAATAAGACGCGCGGCGCTGTAGCACGATCAGCTGCATCAAGAAAAGATGAGTAAAAATCTCATATTTTTCTTGATCCTGTTTTTCGAAGCGATTATCCCTTTTTGCGAGCGGCGGGGACACCGCCTCCGGCGGCTAAGCAGCCGTCGTTTCCATTGATTTTCGGGTGCTTCGCTCCGGGCCAGTCCGGAGGGCTTTCGTGCGCCCGCAAAAGGGGCCAGATCATGCGCAAGATTTTTCCGAACAGACCCGTTCGCACCTCGCTTCGTTCCCTTTCGGCAACAACGGCACTACTCGCGATCACGATCGGACTGCTATCAAATTCCGCCACCGCGCAGACGGCCACGAGTGAGAAGACGACGCGGCTGCAGAAGATCGAGGTTTCGGCCGCACAGGCGGCCACCAGCATCGCCGAGGACAATGATACCATCGCACCGTCGCGCAATATCACGGCGCTGAAGACCGACACGCCACTGGTCGAGACCCCGCGCTCGGTCTCCGTCGTCACCCGCAAGGAACTGGAGGAGCGTGGCGCCCAGGACATGATCCAGGCAACCCGCTATGCCGCCGGTGTTACCACCGGCGCCTTCGGCTTCGACCCGCGCTTCGACCAGATCTACATTCGCGGCTTCGAGACGACCACAACCGGCGACTTCCGCGACGGCCTGCGCCAGCCCTATATGAACTACGGCACCTTCCCGACCGAGATCTACGGTCTCGACCGCATCGAGATCATCAAGGGACCGGTGTCGGTGCTGTACGGCGCCGCCGGTGTCGGCGGCATCGTCAACCGCATTTCCAAGATGCCGCAGGACGACACGCACCGCGAGGTCGAAGTTCAATACGGCACGATCGGCCGCGCCCAGACGGCCTTCGATTTCGGCGGCCCGGCGACCGCCGAAGGCGACTTTCTCTATCGTATCGTCGGTCTGCTGCGGAACGGCGAAACCAGCTACGACGTTGCCGACGACCGCTACCTGCTGCAGCCCTCCTTCACCTGGAAGCCGGACGAGGCAACGTCGCTGACCGTCTACGGCCTCGGACAGAAGGGCGAGAGCGATGCCAGCCCGCGGGTGTTCGAATATGGCGGCAAGCTGCTGCGCTACAGCGATCCGGAATACGATCACCAGAAGGTGCGGCAGTATCAGGCTGGCTTCAAGCTCGAGCACGAATTCGACAATGGCCTGATCTTCCGTCAGCACGCCCGCGTCAGCGACATGGATTTGGACGCCTGCTATCTCGAGTTCGGCACGGCAACTGGCAATGTCTACGAGCGGTCGCCGGTCGCGATTACCGACAATCAGCGCGCCTACCAGATCGACAACCAGTTGCTGGCGACCTTCGATACCGGCGCCATCTCGCACACACTGCTGACCGGCCTCGACTATACCTGGATCACGTCAGACTTCGGGCTCGGCTTTGGCGCCAGCGATCCGGCCTATCGCTTCGACCTCGACAATCCGACCTTCGGCATCACCGGCCCGACGCCCGCGCTCACCAGCTTCAGTGGCCGCGATCTGCGCCAGACCGGCATCTATGCTGAGGACCAGGCGGAATTCGGCAACTGGCGCGCCGTCGCCGGCCTGCGCCACGACTGGGTGGACCAGACGAGCACCAACAAGAACACCGGTGCAGTCGACCGCAAGGACGACGGTGAAGTCACCGGCCAGGTGGGCCTGCTCTACCTCTTCGACAACGATATTGCGCCCTACGCCAGCTACGGCACGTCCTTCGTGCCGAGCACGCAGCTCTCGGCAGATGGTACGGTTTTGGATCCGACGACGGGCGAGCAGATCGAACTGGGCATCAAATACCAGCCGGAAGGCGAGGCCTATTCGCTGAGCGCCGCCGTCTACCGGATCGTCGAAACCGGGGCGCCGCAATATGTCGCGGACGCGTCGCTGCCCGTCGGCTACTACTACAAATCTTCGGGCGAGGTGACCACCAAGGGCTTCGAGGTCGAGGCGCGACGCGAATTCGACAATGGCTTCAGCCTGATCGCCGCCTACACCTACAACGACGCCGAGATCACCGGGAACGTCAATCCCGCACTGATCGGCAACGTGCCCTCGACCAAGCCGCGCAACATCGCATCCCTCTGGGTGAACTACCTCGTGCCAGACGATACGCAGCTCGCCGGTCTCAGCCTTGGCGGCGGTATCCGCGCCACCTCCAAGTCCTTCACCTCCGACGACAATACGGCGGAAAACGGCGGCGCCGTCTACTTCGACGCGTCGATCGCCTATGATTTCGGCGTGAAAAATCCCGATCTGAACGGATTGTCGCTGGCCGTCAGCGCAACCAACATTGGCGACCGGCGCGAAGAAGTCTGCACCGACGGTTACTGCTACTTCGGCCAGGGCCGCACCGTGCTCGGCACGCTCAAGTACAAATGGTAGGTGAAAACGCCTGGCGTGCGACCGTCTATCGGGAGTGCGTCAGGCGAAACGGCCGGCCAGTGCGCCTGCGCGGCGGATCATCGCCTGCAGGTTCTCGCGGATGCGCGCCTCCACGAGGGCGGCAACTTCCGGGTATTCTTCCAGCATGCGCCGGAACAGCGGGCGATTGATGCGGATCACTTCGCTGTCTTCGTCCGCGGTCGCGGTAAACTTGCGTTCCACCATCGAGATCAGCGCCAGTTCCGAGAGAAGCGCGCCGCGGCCGACGGTGGTGACATCCTCCATCGCGCCGTCGGCATTGGCTTTCGAAAGCGAGAGGCTGCCGCTGGCAATGGCAAAGGCGCAATCGGCCGGAGCGCCCTCGCGAAACAGCTCCTGCCCTTTGAACACGCGTCGACGTTCGGCGCCAAAGGCAATCAGCCTCAGCTTGTCCTCGCTGATATCGGCAAAAAGCGGCACATTGGACAGAAGAACGATGTCGTCGTTGAGCGCCAAACGGCTAACCTCCCTGAATCACGATGCTCCGGGGTTCGAAACCCAAGAGCATAGCAATCGATGCAAATAGTCCGAAGCAGCTGACGTGCGGAGAAATCATCGGACGTCGCCGCCTCACGGAACGATCTTGTAGCCGCCGTTCTCTGTCACCAAAATCTCGGCATTGGAAGGGTCTCGCTCGATTTTCTGGCGGAGCCGATAGACATGTGTTTCGAGCGTATGCGTCGTCACGCCGGAATTGTAACCCCAGACTTCTTCGAGCAGCACGTCGCGCGTCACCACCTTCTGGTCGGCGCGATAGAGATAGCGGATGATCGCCGCTTCCTTTTCGGTCAGCCGGATCTTCTGGCCGTTTTCGAGCGTCAGCAGCTTCTGGCTCGGCTTGAACGTGTAGGGACCGACACTGAAGGTCGCATCTTCGCTCTGTTCGTGCTGGCGCAGCTGCGCGCGGATACGGGCGAGGAGGACGGCGAAGCGGAACGGCTTGGTGACATAGTCGTTCGCGCCGGCTTCCAGACCGAGGATCGTATCCGAATCCGTGTCATGACCGGTGAGCATGATGATCGGCGCCTTGAAGCCGCCCTTGCGCAAGAGCTTGACCGCCTCGCGCCCGTCCATGTCGGGCAGACCGACATCCATGATCAGCAGATCGACCTGCTGGGCGCGCGCCGCCTGTATCCCCTTGCCGGCAGTCGCTTCCTGAAGAAGATCGAACTCCTCGTACAGCGAAAGCTGTTCGACCAACGTTTCGCGCAGGTCATTGTCGTCGTCGACAAGAAGAATGGTACGGGTCGCCATGGGACAATTCCTGTTTGCTTCCGGTTTCAAACTAGCTCAAATGCCCGTGTTGGCAAGCGAACCGGTTTTGGAACCTCGTTATATATGCAACCGTGCTTATGGTGCCCGCCAAATCACGGACAATTCAAAAATCTGTGAGAGAGATGCGCAAGAAAACGTCGGGAAGAAGGCCAGTCAAATCCGTCATCACCGTCCGGCCTGCCCCGCTTGATCGCAGGCGTGCACTGGTTACCTTCGATGGCCGCACGGAGCAAGCGGCCATCGGCCGCAGCGGCATTACCAGCCGCAAGCGCGAGGGCGACGGTGCCACGCCGCGCGCCGCGATGAAACTCATCGGCGGCTATGTCAGGCGCGACCGCATCCTGCTGCCGCCGACGCCGCTGCCGATGCGGGCCACGCGTAACGGCATGCTCTGGTGCGACGCTCCCAGTCATGCCCGCTACAACCGTCCAGCCAATGCGCCCTTCGCGCCGAGCCACGAGGACATGATGCGCACGGACAGGCTCTACGACATCTGCCTGGTGATGGACTGGAACCTGACCAGCCGGCGCCGTTATGCCGGGTCGGCAATATTCTTTCACCTCATCCGCCCCGGATACGAGCCGACCGAGGGCTGCGTCGCCATAAGCCTTGCCGCCATGCGCCGGCTGATCCCGCATCTGCGTCGCGGCACCGTCGTCAAAGTTGTCTAATGTCGACGCTGCAATATGAGGCATGACCGGCGATCGAAAGAAGAATTCGGAAAGCATAGATCACGCGAGAAACCTCACCGGCCACAACCATCAACACTTCCGCAAGCTCTGGTGTCTATGTAGCCTCAAGCGAGATTTGCAGGACGAGTGCTGCCGATGCTGACCAAGACGGCCAAAGCGATACCGGCGACCGACGGACGGTTCTTCGGGATAAAAGAGGTTCGTGATAGCGCGGACGGCGTCTCGCAAGGTTCCGACATTGCGCAGCTGCTCGACTGGGTCGAATCCTATCTGATGGCCGGCCATTCCGATCTCGGACGAACCGGCGCTGTCTGCCCCTTTACCCGCCAGGCCGCCAAGATCGATACCGTCCGGTTGGCGATTTCTGACGCGCGCGCCGAGGACGAAGACACGGTCTTTGCGCTCATCCGTGGCGCATTCGGCGAACTCGAAGCCATCCCCTGCAAACCCGCGATGAAGCATTTCCGCACGGTGATCGTTGGCTTTCCTGACTGCGCCGATGCGGATGGGATCGCGATGTTGAAGCGCATCCAGCGGCGGCATCGGTTCTATTCACTCGCCCGCGCCCGGATGATCGGCATGATGCATGCAGGCTCCGAGGATCGCGGCCTGTGGAACCCGGACTTCCGACCACTGCGCTCGCCGATGCCGGTTCTCGCGATCCGGCATCTGGTCGAGAACGATGCCCCGTTCGCCGCTCTCCACCCCGCCCTCATGGTTGCCTATCTTGCCCGTTTCCCGATCAGAGGAACGCGGCGGCTCGTCAATCACTTCCGAAGCGGCTGAGCCATGCCCGGCCGAGCGACGTCGCCGATCGCCGACGCAGTTGAGATAACTCCGAGCTCTCAGCTTTTGGGCGACAATCTCCAAATCAGTTGCGTCACAAGTCTCGAAGGCTTCGAGGCCCTGCACAAGGAATGGGACGACCTGTTCGAGCGGACGGCGGAGCCTCAGCAGGTGTTCCAGCGTCATATCTTCCTGCGACACTGGGCGCGGCACTATCTCGATCCAAAGACGCAGCTCTGCATCCTCATCGGTCGTATCGACGGGCGTCTCGTCACCCTCTGGCCACTGGTGCGCCGGCGCAAGCTTGGTTTTGATGTGCTTGGTTTCATGGGAGCGCCGGTGACCCAATTCGGCGACGTGCTCGTCGAGGCCGGCGAGAACAGACACGCCTTGCTCGAAGCCGGCTGGAACGCCGTCGCATCGCTCGGCGCCGATCTCTTCGAAGCACGGCGGGTAAGAGCGGATGCTGCCCTATGCGGATCGGTGATCCCAAGCGGCGCCTCCTTGCCTGGCGACGTGCAGGCGCCTTTCGCAAGCCTGTCACGGCGGGTGACAGCCGATGGCCCCGGCATCGCCTATTCCGCACGCGAGCGCTCGAACTATCGGCGCCGGCTGCGAAGGCTGCGAGAGCACGGCGACATCACCTTTACCGAGCCGGAGCCGGGGTCAACAGCCGCAACGGCCGCAGCCGCTGCCATCACCATCAAGAAGAACTGGCTGCTCGAAAACGCGATCCTGTCGCCGACCGTCATGGACAGCCGCTTCCAAGCGTTCTTCGAGGACCTGGCCGGCGATCCCGGCGCCGGCCTCTGCGCCTCGACGATCGCCTGCGATGGGCGGCCGATCGGCGTCGATCTGTCCTTCGATTGCAAGGGCCACACCTTCGGACACGTGCTGGCAACCGACCCTGGCTATGACCGCGAGGGCCTCGGGCGGCTGCTGATCCACCGGACATTCGCGGCCGCCGCCGATCGCGGCAGCCGTGTCTTCGACCTGCTGGCGCCAGCGGATGGCTACAAGATGCAGCACGCCGACGGGCTGGTTGCCGTCAGCGACTATGCTTTCGCGTTCTCCTGGCGCGGCTGGCTGCTGCGCGAGCTTGTCATGGCGCGGCTGCAACCGGCGGCCAAGGTCTTGGCAAAGCGCCTTCCGTCCGCCCTTGTGCGCAGGCTGGCAAAACACAAGATCTGATCCAATCAGGCAAGCCGGCGCGGCCTCAGGCGAGTTGGCGCGGCGTGACGAAATCGATGAGACGGCACCGGCCCGATGCCAGGTCCTCCCAACTGGAGCCGTCGAACGCGAGTACGGCAAGCGCCGCTGTCGGAAACTTCTCCCGCATGCGCGCGAGCGCCTCCTGCCTGCCCGATCCGGCCAGCAGATGCGCAAGTTCCTCCATGCCCGGATTGTGGCCAACGACAAGCAGGTTACGGATATCAGGGTCAACGGCGCGAATGGTCGCCAGAATGGCGGGTGCCCCAACTTCGTAGATGTCGCGCGTCTCACGGGTGGGGATTGGCGGCGGCAGGTTATCCCGAACCAGCGCCCAGGTTTCCCGCGCACGTCGCGCAGTGGAAACGATCGCGAGCCCCGGGATCAGCCCTTTGCGCTTCATATCTGCGCCGATCAGTGGCGCCGCCTTGCGGCCGCGCTCGCCGAGCGGCCGGTCGTGATCCGGCACGCCGTCCGGCCATGCGGACTTGGCATGGCGCAACAGCATCAGGCGGTATGTTTTCGCCCCGCGATCCCCGGCCATCACGTCCTCCTTCGCAGCGAAGTACGATCTACTCCGTCAGGTCCATTCTGGCATCGCTTCGACGTTTTGTCCCCGTACTGCATAATTCCTTAAATCGGAATCGATTTAAGGAGGAAATTATGCAGCAGGTTTAATGCGCTACAGCGTCCTTTGCGCCTCATATCTGACGCGCAAAGACGCTGTAGGAGTGAACCACAAAAAAGGCCGCCCCGAAGGGCGGCCATCAACGCCGGAAAGCTCAGGAACCGGCTTATTTCCACTCGCGCCAGCTTACTTCCACTCACGAATGTCGACGAAATGTCCGGCGACCGCTGCGGCCGCCGCCATTGCCGGCGATACCAGATGTGTGCGTCCCTTGAAGCCCTGGCGGCCTTCGAAGTTACGGTTGGAGGTCGAGGCACAGCGCTCGCCCGGCTTCAGCCGGTCGTCGTTCATCGCCAGGCACATCGAGCAGCCCGGCTCGCGCCAGTCGAAGCCCGCTTCCCGGAAGATCTTGTCGAGGCCTTCGGCTTCCGCCTGCTCCTTGACGAGGCCGGAGCCCGGAACAATCATCGCCGAAACGGTCGGCGCAACCTTGCGGCCTTCGACGACAGCGGCAACGGCGCGCAGATCCTCGATGCGGCCGTTGGTGCACGAGCCGATGAAGACGCGGTCGATGGCGATGTCAGTGATCTTGGTGCCGGGCTTCAGGCCCATGTAGTCAAGCGCGCGCCACTTGGAGGTGCGCTTGTTTTCTTCCGGGATCTCGTCCGGGTTCGGGACGATGCCCTGAACCGAGATGACGTCCTCAGGCGACGAACCCCAGGAGACGATCGGCGGCAGATCGGCAGCGTCGAGCACGACGACGCGATCGTAATGCGCGCCTTCGTCGGTGTGCAGCGTCTTCCAATAGTCAAGCGCCATTTCCCAGGCCTTGCCCTTCGGCGCGCGCGGCTTGTCCTTGATGTATTCGAAGGTCGTTTCGTCGGGCGCGATCAGGCCGGCGCGGGCACCGCCTTCGATCGTCATGTTGCAGATGGTCATGCGGCCTTCCATCGACAGCGAGCGGATCGCTTCGCCGGCAAACTCGATGACGTGTCCGGTGCCACCGGCGGTACCGATCTCACCGATGATGGCAAGGATGATGTCCTTGGCGGTCACACCTGGCGGCAGCTGGCCGTCGACGCGCACCAGCATGTTCTTGGCCTTCTGCTGGATCAGCGTCTGGGTCGCAAGCACGTGCTCGACTTCCGACGTGCCGATGCCATGCGCCAGCGCGCCGAAGGCACCATGCGTCGAGGTGTGGCTGTCGCCGCAAACGATGGTCATGCCCGGCAGCGTGAAGCCCTGCTCCGGGCCGACGATGTGCACGATGCCCTGGCGCTTGTCGTTTTCCGAGTAGTATTCGACACCGAACTCGGCTGCGTTCGTGGCGAGCGCCTCGACCTGGATGCGGCTCTCCTCGTTCTTGATGCCGAGATGGCGATCAGGTGAGGTCGGCACGTTGTGGTCGACGACGGCGAGCGTCTTTTCCGGAGCGCGGACCTTGCGGCCAGCCATGCGCAGGCCCTCGAAAGCCTGCGGGCTCGTCACCTCATGAACGAGATGACGATCGATGTAGAGAAGACAGGTGCCATCGTCCTGGCTGTTGACCAGATGGTCGTCCCAGATCTTGTCATAGAGAGTACGCGGTGCGCTCATGGCGATATATCCATCGAATTTTCAGAAGTAAGGGAAAAGCCGGCAGCAAGGCAGCCGGAAACACTGATCAAGGGATCAGGATAGGAGGCTTGTCAGCGCCCCGGATACGCGCGCAAAAAAGCGTGCCGGCAGACGCTTGTGGTCCTGCAGCACGACGATTTTTTGCTCTCGACATCCGAACTTGGATTCCATGAGGCCGTACATATCAATTTTTTTGACACTTCGGCAATCGGTGGAAGCAGCCTCAACGCTGCTCGGCGCGCCGCAACCGCCGCTCGATCCCCCGCAAGCCCAGCGACAGGCCAATGGTCAGGACGAGATAGACATAGGCAACGATCGAATAGGTCTCGAAGAAGCGAAAGGAACCGGAGGCGTAGACCTTGCCCATCTGGGTGATGTCGGCGACGCCGAGCACCGAGACCAGCGAGGAGTCCTTGACCATGGCGACGAAGTCGTTGCCGAGCGGCGGCAGGATCACGCGGATCGCCTGCGGGAAGATCACCAGGCGAAACCGCTGGTAGCGCGTCAGGCCCAGCGCCTTGGCTGCCTCGACCTGACCCTTGTCGACCGAGAGGATGCCGGCCCGAAAGACTTCGGCGATGAAGGCGGAATAGCCGATCATCAGCGCCATGATCGCCCGCCACATCAGCGAGATGTCGCGCACCACCACCGGCTCCATCCAGCCGGCCGATATCAGCGGCGCGGTGATGAAGTTGGCGACCGTGACGAGCGTCGGCGCGCGACGAAGGCGATGTAGAACAACAGGACGAGGATCGGCACGCCGCGGATGACCTCGGTGTAGAAGCGTGCGATCTGGCGAAGTGCCGCGTGCTCCGACAGCGCCATCAGCGCAATGCCGAGACCGAGCGTCGTCGCCAGCACGAAGCCCATCAGGGTCACGAAAATGGTGACGCCAATGCCCTTGAGGACGACGTTGAAGACTTCGGTGTAGATGTCATTGGTGACGATAACAGCGGCGAGCGCCACGGCAATCACCAGAAGGGCGACCAGCCACCAGGGATAGTCGCCCTTTCCGGACTTATCAGTCGATTGTGGGGAGGCCATGGCCTGCGATCAGCCGCCCATCTTGTAGTCGAGGAACCACTTCTTATCCAAGGCGTCGAAGGTTCCATCTTCCTTCAGCGCCTTGATCGCGGCGTTCACCGGGCCGACCAGGTCCGAACCCTTGGGATAGATGAAGCCGAAATCCTCGGTGCCGAGCGGGCCGCCGACGACCTTCAGCTTGCCTTCGGACGAATCGACATACCCCTTGGCGGCAACGCTGTCGGTCAGGACGACGTCGACGTCGCCGGCCTTGAGCGCCTGCACGGTGGCACCGAAGGTTTCGAACAGCTTGATGCGCGGGTTCTGCTCGTTGCCATCGAGCATTTCGTAGACGGCGGTGTAGAACGGCGAGGTGCCCGGCTGTGCGCCGACCAGACCGTCGGCGAAGGCGCCGAAGCTCTTGCCGTCGTTGAAGCGGTTCTCGTCGCCGCGCACCAGCATGAACTGCTGCGAGCGCATGTACGGATCGGAGAAGTCGACCTTCTCCTTGCGGTCGTCCTTGATGGTAATGCCGGTCATGCCGATCTGGTACTGGCCGTCGTGAACAGCCTGGATCATCGCGTCCCAGCTGGTGTTCTGGTACTCGACCTTGAAGTTCAGACGCTTGGCGATCTCGTTCATCGCATCATATTCCCAGCCGATCGCCTCACCGGTCTTCGGATCGACGAACTGCAGCGGCGGGTAGGCATTTTCCGTGACGACGACAACCGTCTTGCCACCGAGATCCGGCAGGTCGCTGGCGAAAGCCGGTGCAGAAAAAGCAAATGGAACGGCAAGTGCGGCTGCGATGCCCGCAAGCACATGGCGACGGATTGTCATTGGAAGAGCTCCCGAAAAGTGTGGCAGCGAAAAATGTCACGGATTGCTAAGAAAAGACAAGCGCATAGTACCAAAAAAGAAAGGCGGCCCGAGGCCGCCTTCCCTACAATCCCAAAGGATTGAAATCTTATTCCGCTGCGGCTTCAGCTGCCTTGGCTTCGGCGGCTTCTGCTGCTGCCTTGGCTTCTGCGGCTTCGGCTGCTGCCTTTTCGGCTGCAAGAGCCTGAGCTGCTGCGATCTTTTCAGCTTCGATCCGTGCCTTTTCCTCGACAACGGCCTGGCGCTCGGCGTCGTTCAGCTTGCGGGCGCGCGTACCGGTGTTTTCAACGATACGAGCCGACTTGCCGCGACGATCGCGCAGGTAGTAGAGCTTGGCGCGACGGACCTTACCGCGGCGAACCACTTCAACGCTCTCGACGAGCGGCGAGTAAACCGGGAATACGCGCTCAACGCCTTCGCCGTAGGAGATCTTGCGAACGGTGAAGCTTTCGTTGATGCCGCCGCCCGAACGAGCGATGCAAACGCCTTCATAGGCCTGAACGCGGGTACGCGTGCCTTCGACAACGCGGACGTTGACGCGCAGCGTGTCGCCTGCGGAGAAATCGGGGAGCGTGCGCTTGGCGGCAATCTTGGCGGCCTGTTCGGCTTCCAGCTGCTGGATGATGTTCATCGGGTTAACCTTTCAAGTTCTTCTGAAACAGCCAGAGCGCTCTCGATCGACCTGTCGGACGTACCTTCAGATGTTGCCGGACCCCGGCAGGAGCGGATTCACCATTCTTTGTTGGTGGTCGACGGGCAAACAACCCGAACCGGGGCGGCACTTACACGAAGAAAACCCGCTTGTCATCCCCGCAAGCCATATTTTCCGGGCCATGGAGGCGTTCGGCGCGAATTCTATCAGAGATTTCGAAATAACGCGCATTGAAATGCATTCAATCGCGGGCTTGCGGCTGCAAAGCCCGCGGGCTATGCCGAGCTGGGGGCGATGGGGGAGACCATGCATTTCTTCGAAGTACTTCTGCTTTTCGTCGCCGGTTTCCTGTCGGGCGTGGTCAATGCGATTGCCGGTGGCGGAACCTTCCTCACCTTCGGCGCCATGACCCTTGGCGGGTTGCCGCCGATTGTCGCCAATGCCACGTCGTCGATCATCCAGCTTCCCGGCTATATCACCTCGACCCTTGCCTATGCCAAGGAGATCCGCGCGGACCGCCGCCAGGCGATCCTGCTTGGCGTCATTTCGGCGGTCGGCGGACTTGCCGGCGCGGTGTTGCTGATCTCCCTGTCGAACGCCTCGTTTCGTGCGCTCGTCCCCTGGCTGCTGATCGCCGCGACGGCGATCTTCGCCGCCGGGCCGCTCCTGAAGCCCAAGGCCCGCATCGACGAGCATGCGATCAGCCCGGCCGGTGTCGTCAGCCAGTTCGCAACCTCGATCTATGGCGGCTTCTTCGGCGCCGGCATGGGCATCATGATGCTGGCGGTGTTGGGACTTGCCACCGGTGGCGGCTATCACCGCCTGAATGCGCTGAAGAACTTCATCTCGATCGTCATCGCCACCATCGCCATCGTGGTCTTCGCCGCCGGCGGGGTCGTGTCGTGGCTGCATGCGGCGATCATGGTTCCCGGTGCCGCCCTCGGCGGTTATCTCGGCGTCTGGGCGGCACGGCGCGTGCCGCAGGCGGTGATCCGCGCCTTGGTCGTCGCGGTCGGCTTGCTGCTCGCCGCCTATTACTTCTTCACGGGTTGAGGAAGCAGGTCCGGCCGACGCGCCTCGGTCAGCCGACGGGCTTCCGCCTCGCGCCACTTGGCGATGGCGCCGTGATTGCCCGAGGTCAGCACGGCCGGGATCTCCCTGCCCTCGAAGACCTGCGGACGGGTATAGTGCGGATGCTCCAGCAACCCGCCTTCGAAGCTTTCGTGAACGCCCGACAGCTCGTTGCCCATCACCCCGGGCAGGATGCGCACGACGGCATCGAGCAGCGTCAGCGCTGCCGGCTCGCCGCCCGAGAGGATATAGTCGCCGATCGACACTTCCTCGAGCGCGCGCCCGTCGATGACGCGCTGGTCGACACCTTCGAACCGCCCGCAGACGATGACCACGCCGGGACCGTCGGCAAGTTCGCGCACGCGCTTCTGCGTCAAGGGCCTACCGCGCGGGCTCATCAGCAGCCGCGGGCGATGATCGTCCTGCGACACCGCGTCGATCGCACGGGCGAGGACGTCGGGCCTCAGCACCATGCCGGCGCCGCCGCCGGCCGGCGTATCGTCGACGGTCCGGTGCTTGTCCTCCGCAAAGTCACGGATCTGCACGGCATCGATCGACCATTGGCCGCGCTCCAGCGCCCGGCCGGAGAGCGAGGCGCCGAGATGGCCGGGAAACATTTCGGGATAGAGCGTGAGAACCGTTGCGCGGAAGGACATTGCCTTGGCGCTCACTTGCGCTTGGCCGAAAACGGGCTGCCGGGCTCGTCCTTGTCGTCGATGAGGCCGGCGGCCAGCGGATCGACCAGCAGCTTGCCGCCTTCCAAATCGATCTCCAGAACGGACCATTCAGTAAAGGGAATGAGCACGGGGCGCTTGCCCGGCCCCTTGAGCTCCAGCAGGTCGCCCGCGCCGAAATCGAACACGCCCGTCACGGTGCCGTAGCTCTTGCCGCTGCCGTCGATGGCCTCGAGGCCCTCGAGGTCGGCATAGAAGAATTCGTCTTCGTCGAGATCGTCGTCGGGCAGATTGTCGCGATCGACGAACAGTTCGAGGCCATTCAGCGCCTCGGCGGCCGTGCGGTCGTTGACGCCGCGAAAGCGGACGACGACCACGTTCTTGGCCTCGCGGATTTCCAGCACCTCGAACACGCGCCCATCGGCGCTATGGAGATGGCCATAATCGCCGAGTGCCGTCGGGTCGTCGGTGAAAGACTTGACCCTGACCTCGCCGCGCAAACCTTGCGCCGCGCCGACAGTCGCCATCAGAACCGGGTTTTCGAGTTTGCTCATCATCCGTATCCGTTTGGGGATTTCAGGGTGCACATAACGGAAAACGGGCGGCATGGAAATGCCGCCCGTCTCCTTCATCCGTTTGCCGGATATTATTCCGCGGCACCTTCGGCAGCGGCAGCAGCGGCGTCTTCGGCCTTCTGCTTGGCTTCAGCAGCGCGCTCCTGAGCCTTCTTGCCCGGCAGACCCTTGTTCGGGTTGCTGCGAGCCGGACGCTGAGCGATACCGGCCTGGTCGAGGAAGCGCATGACGCGGTCGGTCGGCTGGGCGCCCTGGGCGATCCAGTGGCTGATGCGCTCGGCGTTCAGCTCGACGCGCTTTTCGTCGTCCTTGCCGAGCATCGGGTTCCAGGAACCGATCTTCTCGAGGAAGCGGCCGTCACGCGGGCTGCGGGCGTCGGCAACGACGATCTGGTAGTAAGGACGCTTCTTGGAACCGCCACGGGCGAGACGAATTTTCAGTGCCATTTGAGTAACTCCTTGCAGGCTTTCTTGACCGCTTCGTTCAAGCGGAATGGGTGGTGCCGACGGTGCCCGCGGAATGCGTGCGATCGGCGGCGATGGCTTCATGATGCCGGATGACTTCCTTGATGATGAAGTTCAGGAACTTCTCGGCGAAATCCGGATCCAGATTGGCATCCTTCGCCAGGTGGCGAAGACGTTCGATCTGGTATTCTTCGCGCGCCGCATCGGCCGGCGGCAGATTGTGCTTGGCCTTGAGAACGCCGACCGCCTGGGTGCAGCGGAACCGTTCGGCCAGCATGTGGACGAGCGCGGCATCGATGTTGTCGATCGACTGCCGGTAACCCGCCAATTCCTTTTTGATTTCGGGATCAATCATCTCTCACCGATCCTCACTTCTTCTTGGGTAGGCCCGGAAGGCCGGGGAAACCGCCAAGGCCCGGAAGCTTGGCGCCGCCGAGACCGGGCAGGCCGCCGCCGCCAAGGCCCGGCATGCCGCCGGGCTTGAGGCCGGCTGCTTCCGCCTGCTTCTGCAACGCTTCGAGCTGCTTGGGGTCGAGGCTCGACAGATCGGGCATGCCGCCGCCACCAAGGCCGCCGAGGCCCATCTTGCTGGCAAGGCCGCCCATCATCTGCTTCATCATGCCGCCTTTGCCCTTGCCGCCCATCATCTTCATCATGTCCGCCATCTGGCGGTGCATCTTCAGAAGCTTGTTGATGTCGGCAGCATCGGTGCCGGAACCGGCGGCGATGCGCTTCTTGCGGGAATGCTTCAGCATGTCCGGGTTGGCGCGCTCGGCCCTGGTCATCGAGGAGATGATGGCGATCTGGCGTCCGAACAGCTTGTCGTCGAGACCGGCCGAGGCCATCTTGTCCTTCATGCCGGCCATGCCGGGCATCAGGCCCATGATACCGCCCATGCCGCCCATCTTCTGCATCTGACGCAATTGGTCGGCGAGGTCGTTCAGGTCGAACTTGCCCTTGGCCATCTTGGCGGCCATTGCGGCCGCCTTTTCGGCGTCGATGTTCTCGGCAGCCTTTTCGACCAGCGAGATGATGTCGCCCATGCCGAGGATACGGTCGGCAACGCGGCGCGGATGGAACTCTTCGAGTTCGCCCATCTTTTCGCCGACGCCGATGAGCTTGATCGGCTTGCCGGTAACGGCGCGCATCGAAAGTGCTGCACCGCCGCGGCCGTCGCCGTCCATACGGGTGAGCACGAGGCCGGTGATGCCGACGCGTTCGTCGAAGTTGCGGGCGAGGTTGACGGCATCCTGACCGGTCAGCGCATCGGCGACCAGCAGGATCTCATGCGGATTGGACTTCCGCTTGATTTCCGCCATCTCGATCATCAGCGGCTCGTCGATATGCGTACGGCCGGCGGTGTCGAGGATGACGATGTCGTGGCCGCCGAGCTTGGCGGCCTGCACGGCGCGCGCGGCGATATCGGTCGGCGACTGGCCGGCGATGATTGGCAGCGTATCGACGCCGGCCTGAACGCCGAGCTGGCGAAGCTGCTCCTGGGCGGCCGGACGACGGGTGTCGAGCGAAGCCATCAGGACCTTCTTTTTGTCCCGCGTCTTCATCCGGCTGGCGATCTTGCCGGTGGTCGTCGTCTTGCCCGAGCCCTGCAGACCGACCATCATGATGACGACCGGTGCCGGCGCATTGAGGTCGATAGTGACGCCCTCGGAGCCCAGCATCTCGACCAGCTCGTCATGGACGAGCTTGACGACCATCTGCCCGGGCTTGATCGATTTCAGGATCTCGGCGCCAACGGCCTTCTCGCGAACCTTTTCAGTAAAGGAGCGCACGACGTCGAGGGCGACATCGGCTTCGAGCAACGCACGGCGAACCTCGCGAAGCGCCGCGGAAACATCTGCTTCCGACAATGCGCCGCGGCCGGTCAGTCCATTCAATATGGAACCAAGGCGGTCCTGGAGGCTCTCGAACATTCTCACTTCCTTCTGGTTTCCGGTGGCATGGAGACTAGCCGGAAACGTGGGTTCCTTCGCCTGAAAAACAAGGCGCAAAGCCAAAAACCACCCGAGGGCGCAACGCGCTGTCGGATGTTGACCTCCGGGCTCTCTTTATACCTTTACGGGGCCTGGTCGGTGGCTTCGAAGTCATCAACTTGCGAAGGAATTTGCCGCGATAAACAGGAAAGCGGCCGAAAAGTCAAGAACGGCCGGCAAATCCGGCAGCAGGGATTTCAGGCACGGACTGCGCCGCGACGCTCACAGCACCAATCCCGGCGGTCAAGAGCCTTCCTTGTCATCCGCTGCGCCAAGTTCACGTGCCAGCTCATCGAACGCCGTCGCGACGCGGGTCATGACCCTGAGTGCCGCAACCACTTCGGTCTGGTTGATATCGCCCAGAACCGCGTGCAGCAATTCGAGTTCGCGCCGGTGGATGGCCTCGAACAGGTCGCGACCGACAACGCTCGGCGCACAGAAATAGGCGCGTCGATGTTCCGGGTTGGGTTGCTTTTCCAGAAGTCCCTTTTCCAGCAGTCCGACGACGACGCGCAGCACGAACTGCCGTTTCATCGACAACCGCCGCGCCGCCTCCGGCACTGTCAATGGCTCCACGCAGAGAAGCTCGAGCACCGCCCTTTCGGCGACGGATATGCCCGAACCTTCCAGCATGTGCTCGATCGAACGATGCACATTGAGATGGATCGGCCGGACCAGTTTGATGGCCTTGTACAGACGTTCCTGTTTGTCGAAGCGAACCAGCATGAGGCACGATAGCAATCAAGTTGCTATTTTCAAGAATTTCTTAAACCTTGTCCCCTCACCCTGTCACGACGCATCGCAAGCGCCTATCTTTTTCAGACACCGCCACCAAACAATCGCCGGAAAGCGACGATGCCGAAGGTCAATCCTTATTATCGGGGGCCCGCCTCCGACCACTTCGACGGAACGCGGTTCTTCAACCCCAATGGCCGGCAGCCGCGGGGCATGGGCGACCTTCTGCGCTGGCAGCTCGGTCGAGGCAAGGTGAGGTGGCCGACGCATTATCCAAGCCCGTTTCAGCAGGCAAAGCCGGAGCTGAGCATCGAGGCCGACCGCCTGCGGGTGACGATGATCGGCCACGCGAGCCTTTTGATCCAGGTGCATGGCTTCAACATACTGACCGACCCGGTCTGGGCACACAGGGTGAGCCCGTTTTCCTTCGTCGGCCCAGCACGGCGCAATGCGCCAGGCATCGAGATGGACGATCTGCCGCCGATCGACCTCGTGCTCGTCACCCACAACCACTACGACCATCTCGATCTCGATACGCTGGCAGCCCTCAACGAAGAGCACAGTCCGCTGATCGTCACGCCGCTCGGCAACGACACAATCATCCGCCGCGCCGTGCCGGACGCGACCATATCCGTTCTCGACTGGGGCGACCGGCTGGACCTTGAAGACGAACTGGTGATCCATGCCGAGCCCTGCCATCACTGGTCGGCGCGCGGCTCCGGCGATCGCCGCATGGCGCTCTGGGCGGCCTTCGTCATCGAAACCCCTGTTGGCAAGATTTACCACGTCGGCGACACCGGCTTTCACGGCGGCATCAACTATCGCGCCGCCCGCGAAAAACATGGCGGCTTCCGCCTCGCCAACCTGCCCTTCGGCGCCTACGAGCCGCGCTGGTTCATGCAGGATCATCACCAGAACCCGGAAGAGGCGGTGCAGGGCATGATCGACTGCGCCGCCGACCACGTGGCTGGGCACCACTGGGGAACCTTCCGCTTGACCGATGAAGGCGTCGATGCACCGGTCAAGGCGCTCGAACAGGCGCTTGACGAGGCCGAGATTGCCCGCACGCGCTTCAGGGCCATGCGCCCGGGCGAAATCTTCGATGTGCCGCCTTCGTCGTCGACGCGCCAATGAAGCCGGCACTGGGAAGCCGGCACTGGTAATTTCCGGGCTTTTCCGCCATATACAGCCCAAATGAAGGGTGCCTCCGCTTGGCGAGGCTGGTTTGGACAATCGCGACATGGTCGACAACGTGCAATTTGCCAGAATGAACGGGCTTGGAAACAAGATCCTGGTCGTCGACATGCGCGGCCGCCGCGACCGCGTGACGCCGCAGGCTGCCATATCGCTCAACGCCGATCCGGCCACCGCCTTCGACCAGATCATGGCGATCCACGATCCGAAGGCCGCCGGCACCGACGCGTGGATCGATATCGTCAATTCCGACGGCTCGATGGCCCAGGCCTGCGGTAACGGCACGCGCTGCGTCGTCCAGGCGCTTGCCGCCGAAACCGGTAAGAAGGCCTTTCTCTTCCATACGGTTGCTGGCCTGCTCGAAGCCAAGGAGCACGACGACGGCACGATCTCCGTCGACATGGGAAGCCCGCGCTTCGGCTGGGACGAAATCCCGCTGTCGGAAGAGTTTCACGACACGCGCCGGATCGAGCTGCAGATCGGCCCGATCGACAATCCCGTGCTGCATTCGCCGTCGGTTGCCTCGATGGGCAATCCGCACGCGATCTTCTGGGTCGACAACGACGTCTGGTCCTATGACCTCGAACGCTTCGGGCCGCTGCTCGAAAACCACCCGATGTTCCCGGAGCGGGCCAACATCTCGATTGCGCGCGTGCTTTCGCGAAATGAACTGGACCTCAGAACCTGGGAACGCGGGGCCGGCCTGACGCTTGCCTGCGGTTCTGCTGCCTGTGCTGCGGCCGTCAGCGCCGCCCGGACCGACCGCACCGACCGCAGGGTGATCGTCAACGTGCCCGGTGGCCCACTGTCGATCGAGTGGCGTGAAGCGGACGACCATGTCGTCATGACCGGCCCGGCCGAATGGGAATGGTCGGGAACCGTCGACCCTGCGACCGGCGCCTGGCAGCGCGATGAAACCCAACCGGGAACCGCCGAGGCCCGGGCGCTTTGAGCGGCGTCGAGGTCATAACCTTCGGCTGCCGTCTCAATACCTACGAATCCGAAGTGATGCGGGCGGAAGCCGAAAAGGCGGGGTTGAACAACGCCATCCTCGTCAACACCTGTGCGGTGACCGGCGAGGCCGTGCGCCAGGCGCGCCAGGCGATCCGCCGCGCCCGCCGCGACAACCCGCATGCCCGCATCATTGTCACCGGCTGCGCCGCCCAGACGGAGAAGGAAACCTTCGCCGGTATGGCCGAGGTCGACGCCGTGCTCGGCAACGAGGAGAAGCTGAAAAGCGCCTCCTACCGATCGCTGCCCGATTTCGGCGTCTCGGCGGAAGAAAAGCTGCGCGTCAACGACATCATGAGCGTGCGGGCCACAGCACCACAGATGGTCAAGCATATCGACGGTCACGTACGCGCCTTCATCCAGGTGCAGAACGGCTGCGATCACCGCTGTACCTTCTGCATCATCCCTTATGGACGCGGCAATTCCCGCTCGGTACCGATGGGTGCGGTGGTCGACCAGGCACGCAGGCTCGTCGAGGGCGGCTACAGCGAGATCGTGCTCACCGGCGTCGATGCGACGAGCTACGGCGCCGATCTGCCGGGAACCCCGACGCTGGGACTGTTGGCAAAGACGCTTCTCAAACAGGTGCCGGATATCCGCCGCCTGCGCCTTTCCTCGATCGACGGCATCGAGGCCGACGGCCATCTGTTCGATTTGATTGCCGACGAAGCGCGCTTCATGCCGCATCTGCATCTGTCGCTGCAGCATGGCGACGACATGATCCTGAAGCGCATGAAACGTCGCCATTCGAGCGCCGACGCCCTCGCCTTCACGGACAAGGTCCGGCGCTTGCGCCCCGATATCAGTCTCGGCGCCGACATGATCGCCGGCTTCCCGACGGAAACCGAAGAGATGTTTGAAAATGCCGTGCGGCTTGCCAAGGATTGCGGCATCGCCCATCTGCACGTCTTTCCCTATAGCCCCCGTCCCGGCACGCCGGCAGCGCGTATGCCGCAGCTTGACCGGGCGCTGGTCAAGGATCGCGCCGCCCGCCTTCGCGCGACGGGCGCGGCCCTTTATGCCCGCCATCTCGAAGGCATGGTCGGCAGCGCGCAGACGCTGCTGGTCGAAAACAACGGCCTCGCTCACACCGAAAACTTCACGCTCGTCGACGCCGCCGGCCTCAAACCCCGTGCGCTTGTGCCGGTCACGATCACCGGCCACAATGGCAAGCATCTGACGATGCAGGTAAAACAGATGGCTGCGGCCTGACTCATGCGGAATCCCTGAATGGCAATCGGTTTCATCAAGAAGATCTTCTCCTTCGGCAAGGGCACTGTCGAGGAAACCAAGCCGCAGGATGCCGCGCCGGAAGCGGACGTCGCAGCAGCGGTACCGGCCGAAGTGCCGCCGGCGCCGGAGCCCGTTATCCCCGAGGCGATCGCCCCGGTCGACGTAGAAATCGACGAGCCCGTTGCCGAGCAGTCCGCGGCCGAAGAAGCCTCTGAAGAACTGCTTGAGCCGCTGTCTGATATCGAAGCCCTGCCGCTTGCCGTCGAGGACCCGATCCTGCCGGCCGAGATCGAGACCGCGGGCGGACCGGCATCGGACGAGGCGCGCAACGACGAGAATACCTCTGTCAGCGAAGACGCGGTCGTGCCCGTGGATGCAGCGGCAGAACAGGGAGAACTGTCGCCCACAACGCAAGAGGCGCTTGAGGCCTACGCCGCGCTTCAGGAAACAGCACCGGAAGAGCCGCCTGTCGAGCCAGAGGATCTGGCCGAGCAGGAGGAAATCGCAGCCGTCGAAGATCAGCCGATCGGCGACGATGCGAGCGATGAACTGGCTGCAGATGCGGCACCTGTCGAGGATGTCGTCGAACAAGACGACAGTGTTTTCGAGGCGCCAGTTTCAGAGGCAGCGGTCCCCGAGGAGCCGGTCCTCGGAACGCCGCTGCCCGAAGCACCTGCCCCCGAAGCTGTTATTGCCGCCAGCCTGCCGAAGGGTTTTGCCAGCGCTGCCGAGCGCGCGCAGGAAGAGCCCGTTGCCGCGCCACAGCCCAAGCTTACCTGGTATCAGCGCCTGCGCCGCGGGCTTGCCCGCACCTCGTCGCAACTGACCGGCCAGATCGCCAGCCTCTTTACCAAGCGCAAGCTCGACGAGGCGACGCTGCAGGACCTGGAGGATCTGCTGATCCAGGCCGATCTCGGCGTCGAGACTGCCATGCGCATCACCGATACGCTCGCCTCCGAGCGCTACGGCAAGGACGTGTCCGGCGAGGACGTGTCGCGGATCATGGCCGGCGAAATCACCAAGGTGCTTTCGCCCGTCGCCAAGCCGCTGGAACTCGACCTCAGCCACAAGCCGCATGTCATCCTGGTCGTCGGCGTCAACGGCACGGGCAAGACCACGACGATCGGCAAGCTCGCGGCCAAGTTGTCGGGCGCCGGCCTCAAGGTGATGCTCGCCGCCGGCGACACCTTCCGCGCCGCCGCCATCGAGCAGCTGAAGATCTGGGCCGATCGCACCAAGTCCGACATCGTTTCATCGAAGCTCGGCGCCGATGCCGCCGGCCTTGCTTATGAGGCCTTCCAGCAGGCGCGCGAAAAGAAGGCCGACGTGCTGATCATCGACACCGCGGGTCGGCTGCAGAACAAGGCCGAGCTGATGGCCGAACTGGAAAAGATCGTGCGCGTGCTCGGCAAGCTCGACCCGGACGCACCGCACACGGTGCTGCAGACGCTTGACGCCACCACCGGCCAGAACGCGCTGCAGCAGGTGGAGATCTTCCGCAACGTCGCCGGCGTCAGCGGGCTGATCATGACCAAGCTCGACGGCACGGCCCGCGGCGGCATTCTCGTCGCCATCTCCGCCAAGCACAAGCTGCCGGTCTATTTCATCGGCGTCGGCGAAGGCATCGACGATCTCGAACCATTCGAGGCCAAGGATTTCGCCGAGGCGATCGCGGGCGTCGCCGCGTGACGGCGGATGTCCGCCACGTCTTGTTCGAGGCAATGCGCCATAAGAGGCAATCTTTGATCGGCAGCATGATTTGCCCGTAAATCGGTTCCGATTTACGGAAATGTCCGGTGGCGTTTGCGCAAGCCGGCTGCCTTGATATGGTTTTGCCGCAAAGCTGGTGTTATGAGCGGCAGGCACATGCAAAAACAGGATCCCGAAATGTCGACGATCGAGGCTACCAAGCCGCAGAAGGAAGTCAGCCCGCTGTTGAAGCTGGTGCTGGAGCTCGGACCCCTGATGGTCTTCTTCTTCGCCAATTCCCGCGGCGAGTGGCTGGCCGGACATTTCCCGACGCTCTCCGAACTCGGCGGCCCGATCTTCATCGCGACCGGCCTGTTCATGGCCGCCACCGCGATTGCGCTCGTGGTCTCCTGGATGCTGACGCGCACGCTGCCTATGATGCCACTGATCTCCGGCATCGTCGTCTTCGTCTTCGGCGCGCTGACCCTCTGGCTGCAGAACGATACCTTCATCAAGATGAAACCGACGATCGTCAACACGCTGTTCGGCACGATCCTGCTCGGCGGGCTTCTCTTCGGCAAGTCGTTGCTCGGCTACGTCTTCCACTCCGCCTTCAAGCTCGATGAAGACGGCTGGCGCAAGCTGACGGTGCGGTGGGGCATTTTCTTCCTGGTGCTGGCCGTACTCAACGAGGTCATCTGGCGTTCGTTCTCCACCGATTTCTGGGTGGCGTTCAAGGTCTGGGGCACGATGCCCATCACCATCCTGTTTACACTGGCGCAAATGCCGTTGATCATGAAGCATTCGCTGGATCAGGATAGCGCCAAGTGAGCACAGCCATCGACGGCAATGACAGTCAGAACCGGCGGGCGCTGCTCTGGTTCGTGGCCTGTGTCGGCGTTCTCGCGATCCAGGTCATCACCCAGCATCTGATGGGTCGCATCTGGATCTGCGACTGCGGCTACGTCAAAATCTTCGAACCCGTCGTCAAATCGAGCGGCAATTCCCAGCACATTGCTGACTGGTACACGCCGTCGCACATCATCCACGGCTTCCTGTTCTATGGCCTCGGCCACCTGCTTCTGCGCGGCAAGCCACTGACCGCCAAGCTGTTCCTGGCGATGGTCATCGAATCCGCCTGGGAGATCGCCGAAAACACCCCAATGGTGATCGACCGCTACCGCTCGGCGACGATCTCGCTCGACTATTTCGGCGACAGCATCCTCAATTCGACGATGGACACGCTGGCCATGGTCGCCGGCTTCCTGTTTGCCGCCCGCATGCCCGTCTGGCTGACCGTTTTGATCGCCATCGGCTTCGAACTCTTCACCGGCTGGCTGATCCGCGACAACCTCACCCTCAATGTGCTGATGCTGGTCTGGCCGCTGGATGCAATTCGCGAGTGGCAGGCGGCGATTTAAGGCGGCGGTTCGCTCATCCCCGCCCCCGGAAAGTTGGCTGGAGGCGAACAATCAACCTCCTTCATCCCTGTGCTTGTCACAGGGATCCAGCAGCGCCGCGTCGGCGGCGCGCGAGACTCCGCCCTGACTGCAAGGCGAACTTTCTTGGAAAATTAAGCAGCCCATGGTCATTCACGGTGCGGACGCACCGTGGCTGGATCCCTGTGACGAGCACAGGATGAGGCGCGAATCGTAGCCGTTGCACGAAACGTTACGAGGTCAATTGCGGACTTGGCCTGAACCGCTCAAGAACCAGCGGCAGCCTTCTCGATCGCCGGCATCAGCCCTTCCTTCACGCTCTTCTCGTCGAACGGACCGACGCGCTTGTAAAGGATCGTGCCGTCGGCGCCGACGAGATAGGATTCGGGAATACCGTAGACGCCCCAGTCGATCGCCGCCTTGCCGCGCGGATCAACACCGACGGCTGCAAAGGGATTGCCGAGTTCGCCCAGGAACCGGAGGGCGTTTTCGTTCTGGTCCTTGTAGTTGATGCCGACGACCGTCAGACGCTCGTCCTTCGACAGTTCGAGAATGAACGGATGCTCCTGCCGGCACGGCACACACCAGGAAGCCCAGACATTGACCAGCGTCAGCTTGCCCTTGATGGCAGCGTCGGTCAGCGCCGGCATCGGCTGGCCGTCCCGGGTCGCGCCTTCGAGCGGCGACATGTCGAGCATCGGCGCCTTGGTGCCGATCAGCGCCGAGGGGATTTCGCTGACATCCTTGCCGGAATTGAGCTGGCTCCAGAAGATGGCGGCAAGCGCCGCGAAGATCGCCAGCGGCAGCAGCGCAAGGCCGACACGCAGGGCTCCGGGCTTGCGCTCCTCGCTACCGGGTGCGGGGGTGCTTGTCATCGCGGCTCTCCGGTTGCTGCTTCCGCCGAACGCCGGCGTACCCCAGCCGCTTCGAGTTCGCGCAGCTCACGCTGGCGCGCGCGCCCGTCGGCGATCACCCAGAGACAGAGGCCGACGACGGTCAGCGTCGCGATCCCGTAGCTGGCAAAAACATAGGCAGCGTGGCTCATCATTTGGATCAGACCTCCCGGCCGGCACTTCGGGCCGCCAGACGGCGAAGCGACGTCACACGCCGGCGCCAGATCTCGTTGCGCATGGCGGCGATGTGCAGCGTGAAGAACAGAAGCGTGAAGGCGATGGCCATGACGACGAGCGGGCGGAGAAACTCCGGGTCGATCGTCGGGCCATCAAGCCTGAGTACGCTCGCCGACTGATGCAGCGTGTTCCACCATTCGACCGAAAACTTGATGATCGGAATGTTGACGAAGCCGACCAGCACCAGCACGGCCGAGACGCGCGACGAACGCGCCGGGTCGTCGATGGCGCGGTTGAGCGCCATCAGCCCGAGATACATCAGAAACAGCACGAAGACCGACGTCAGTCGTGCATCCCAAACCCACCAGGCGCCCCACATCGGTTTGCCCCACAGCGAGCCGGTGACGAGCGCCAGGAAGGTGAAACAGGCGCCGATCGGCGCTGCGGCCCGCGACGACACGTCGGCCAGCGGATGCCGCCAGACGAGCGTGCCAATGGCAGCGAGCGCCATCACCGAGTAACACATCATCGACAGCCAGGCGGCCGGCACATGCACATACATGATGCGCACCGTCTCGCCTTGCTGATAGTCGCCTTCCGTCGTGAACGACAGCCAGAGGCCGAGGACGAAGAAAAGCGCCGTCAGCGCCGCAAACCACGGCAGGACGCGATCGGCCAGCGCCAGAAACCGCGTCGGGTTGGCGAGATCGCTGAATTTGCGGATAGCAAGGCTGTTTTCGCTCATGATGGCTCTTTAACGCCTAAGGCCCTTTGCTGCAATTGATCCCCGTCAATCACGAGATCACGATGGTTCTTCTGTCGCATCAACCCAACGATCATAAACGTCATCGATTTTAACAGGTTAGAGCGGGAGACAGACGGAAAACCGCAAACAGTTTATCGGTTTCCCGCACCATCCGCGTCAGTCGGACGCATGGCGAAGCGCCGCGGCGGCGGCAACCGGCCCGATGACGGCAAAAAACAGGGTGATTGCCATCAATATCATCAAGGGCGGCAGAAACGGGGCCGGGTCCTCGATCGCCGCATAGACGGCGCTGACGCCGAAGATCAGCACCGGAATGGCAAGCGGCAGCACCAGGATCGACACCAGCAGACCACCGCGCGGCAGCGACACGGCAACGGCCGCACCGACGGCACCGATGAAGGTGATCGCCGGCGTTCCGACAAGCAGCGTCAGCATGGTGGCGCCGATTGCAAGCTCGTCCATGTTCATGAACAGGCCGAGCAGCGGTGCAGCGATCACCAGCGGCAGGCCGGTGGCGGCCCAGTGGGCCGCGCATTTGACGAACACGGTGGCGAGCAGCGGCGTTTCCTGCATCAGCATCAGATCGAGCGACCCGTCTTCGCGCTCCGCCTGGAACAGCCGGTCGAGACCGAGCAGCGACGCGAGCAGCGCCCCGATCCACAGGATGGCAGGCCCGATCCGCGCGAGAAGATTAAGGTCAGGGCCGACACCGAAGGGGATGACGGCGACGACCGTCATGAAGAACAAAACGCCGATCATCGCGCCGCCGCCGGCGCGGATGGAAAGCTTGAGGTCGCGGAGGAAGAGCGCGATCACCTGCACGCCCCTTTCATCTCTTTGCCCGCGATCGCCAGATTACGCGTCATGCCACATGCCTCCGCCGACGCCGGCAAAGCCGGTCATCCGCAATTCCCCAGTGCGCTCGAGCCCGAGCGGCTGATGCGTGGCCGCAACGACGATGCCGCCCTGATCCAGATGCGCGTTGACCAATCCGGCAAAAAGCCTGTCGGCACCGGCGTCGAGCGCCGCCGTCGGCTCGTCGAGGATCCAGATCGGACGGTGGGCGACAAGCAGCTTGGCCATCGCCATGCGCCTCTGCTGGCCGGCCGAAAGATAGCCGAAGGGTAGGTGCGCGATCCCAGGAAGGCCGACGGCTTCCACCGCTTCGACCAGGTCCCTGCCCGAGCCACCGGGCGAATCACCCATGAAGTTTTTCCAGAAGGAAAGATTTTCCGCGACGGTCAGCTCGCGTTTCATCGCATTTCGGTGGCCGAGATAGTGGCTGAGCTCTGACGGATGGCGCATTTCAGGAGGGCCATTCTCAAGTTTGAGACTGCCCTTTTCAGCCATGAGAAGACCGGCCAGAACACGCAGCAAAGTCGATTTTCCCGACCCGTTCGGACCCGTCACCACAAGGGCTTCGCCGGCACTAAGAGCAAAGGAAATATCGTTAAAAATCAGATCCTCGCCTCGCCTCGCACTCAGACCTTCAGCCAGCAGGCGCATGAATTTTCAGTTTCCCTTTACACTCTTTGCCGCAGGGCAAAAAAAAGTCCCGATTGGACCTTGGTTGGTCTGGCACGATTTGGAGAAATTATCTATAAGGCGGCCAACACGCCAGCGGTCGGCGTGAATTTCATCCTAGCGCCGAACATGGAATGAATTTCCACGTACGGACAGCGGAAATGGCCGCACCCGCATCCCAATTCGCGCTTCATTGCGCTCGGGCGTTCGTACGTCAGTTTTTGGCGATCAGACGGAACGGGGTATTATCCAGTGTCCAAGTCCCTAGACAGTTTCAATTGTCGCTCCACGCTCACCGTCAACGGTGTCGACTACGTCTATTACAGCCTGCCCAAGGCTGAGGCGAACGGTCTTGCCGGCGTTTCGAAGCTCCCCTACTCGATGAAGGTGCTGCTCGAAAACCTGCTGCGCAACGAAGACGGCCGCTCCGTCACCAAGAAGGACATCGAGAACGTCGCAGCCTGGCTGAACGACAAGGGCACCGCCGAAAACGAAATCGCCTACCGCCCGGCCCGCGTTCTGATGCAGGACTTCACCGGCGTTCCCGCCGTTGTCGACCTCGCTGCCATGCGCGACGCCATGGTGTCGCTTGGTGGCGATCCGGAAAAGATCAACCCGCTGGTGCCCGTCGACCTCGTCATCGACCACTCGGTTATCGTCGACGAATTCGGCACTCCGAACGCCTTTGCCCGCAACGTCGAGCTGGAATACCAGCGCAACGGCGAGCGTTACCGCTTCCTGAAGTGGGGCCAGCAGGCGTTCAAGAACTTCCGCGTCGTGCCGCCCGGCACCGGTATCTGTCACCAGGTCAATCTGGAATATCTGGGCCAGACTGTCTGGACCCGTGAAGAAGACGGCGAAATCACGGCCTACCCGGACACCTGCGTCGGCACCGACAGCCACACGACGATGATCAACGGCCTCGGCGTTCTCGGCTGGGGCGTCGGCGGCATCGAGGCTGAAGCCGCGATGCTCGGCCAGCCGGTCTCCATGCTGCTGCCCGAGGTCATCGGCTTCAAGCTCACGGGCAAGCTCAAGGAAGGCGTGACGGCGACCGACCTCGTGCTGATGGTCGTGCAGATGCTGCGCAAGAAGGGTGTTGTTTCGAAGTTCGTCGAATTCTTCGGCCCCGGCCTCGACAACATGACGCTCGCCGACCGCGCCACCATCGGCAACATGGGTCCGGAATACGGCGCCACCTGCGGCTTCTTCCCGGTCGACAGCGAAACCATCAACTACCTCACCATGTCCGGCCGCGAAGAACAGCGCATTTCGCTGGTCGAAGCCTACTCCAAGGCTCAAGGGATGTGGCGCGATGGTGACGGCTCCGAGCTGGTGTTCACCGACACGCTCGAACTCGACCTCGGCGACGTTGTTCCGGCCATGGCCGGTCCGAAGCGTCCGGAAGGCCGCATCCCGCTGGAAAGCATTGCATCCGGTTTCGCAACCGCCCTCGAAGGCGACTACAAGAAGCCGGGCCAGCTTTCGAACCGCTACGCTGTCGAAGGCACCGACTTCGATCTCGGCCATGGCGACGTTGCCATCGCTGCGATCACGTCGTGCACCAACACGTCCAACCCGTCGGTTCTGATCGCCGCCGGCCTTCTCGCCCGCAACGCCGTTGCCAAGGGCCTGAAGTCCAAGCCGTGGGTCAAGACCTCGCTTGCACCGGGATCGCAGGTCGTCGGCGAATACCTCGCCAAGTCGGGCCTGCAGAAGGACCTCGACGCGCTTGGCTTCAACCTCGTCGGCTTCGGCTGCACCACCTGCATCGGCAACTCCGGTCCGCTGCCGGCCCCGATCTCCAAGACGATCAACGACAAGGGCCTGATTGCCGCCGGCGTTCTCTCCGGCAACCGCAACTTCGAAGGCCGTATTTCGCCGGACGTTCAGGCCAACTACCTCGCCTCGCCGCCGCTCGTCGTCGCCTATGCACTCGCCGGAACGGTTCAGAAGGACCTGACCAACGAGCCGCTCGGCGAAGATCGGGACGGCAACCCGGTCTTCCTCAAGGACATCTGGCCGACCTCCAAGGAAATCCAGGAGTTCATCTTCAAGTACGTGACCCGCGAACTCTACGCGACCAAGTACGCCGACGTGTTCAAGGGCGACGAAAACTGGCAGGCCGTTCAGGTTCCTCCGGGCCAGACCTACGCCTGGGACGATGGTTCGACCTACGTGCAGAACCCGCCCTACTTCGTTGGCATGGGCAAGTCCGGCTTGGGCATCTCCGATATCAAGGGTGCTCGCGTTCTCGGCCTGTTCGGCGACAAGATCACCACCGACCACATCTCGCCGGCCGGTTCGATCAAGGCGGCTTCGCCGGCCGGTTCGTACCTCATCGACCATGGCGTCGGCGTCGCCGACTTCAACCAGTACGGTACGCGTCGCGGCAACCATGAGGTGATGATGCGCGGCACCTTTGCCAACATCCGCATCCGCAACCACATGCTCGGCCCGAACGGCAAGGAAGGTGGCTACACCATCCACTATCCGTCGAAGGAAGAGATGTCGATCTACGATGCGGCCATGCAGTACAAGGAAGAGGGCGTTCCGCTCGTCATCTTCGCCGGCGTCGAATACGGCAATGGCTCGTCGCGCGACTGGGCTGCAAAGGGCACCAACCTGCTCGGCGTCAAGGCCGTGATCGCCCAGTCCTTCGAGCGTATCCACCGCTCGAACCTGGTCGGCATGGGCGTCATCCCGTTCGTCTTCGAACAGGGAACGACTTGGGAATCGCTGGCCTTGAAGGGCGACGAGATCGTCACGATCGACAATCTCGCCAACGTTCAGCCGCGCGAAAAGCGCGTCGCCAAGATCACCTATGGCGACGGCAGCGTGAAGGACGTTCCGCTCGTTTGCCGCATCGATACGCTCGATGAAGTCACCTACGTCAACAATGGCGGCATCCTGCAGACGGTTCTGCGCGACCTCGCCGCCTGATCGCTCTGGTTGCTTGAAACATTGAAAGGCCGGGATACCGCAAGGTGTCCCGGCCTTTTCACGTTTCCTATAGGTTGCCTGCCCATATCCTCACTCCAACGTGACTTCCCGTTGAAGCATCGGCGTCGTATGTAATGGACTTCCCCGTGAAGTAGGCCTGTCGGCCGCCAATGAAGTGACGCCATGACATTCGCAGACAGATATTTCCTTCGCCCCGTTGCAATGGCTTTCGGGCTTTTTGCTGCAGCGTCGGTTCCGGCTATGGCTGAGGATGGCAAGGTTATCAAAGGCGTCGTCGAACTCTTCACCAGCCAGGGCTGTTCCTCCTGCCCTCCAGCCGATGCCGCCTTGAAGAAGCTGGTCGATGACGGCGACGTGGTGGCGCTGTCCTATCACGTCGACTACTGGAACTATCTCGGTTGGAAAGACACGCTCGCCTCGACAGAGAACACAGACCGGCAATATGCCTATGCCCGCATGCTGGGTCGAAATGGCGTCTACACACCGCAGGCGATCCTCAACGGTCGCGACCACGTCAACGGCGCCAATCTGCAGGCGATCAAATCCCGGCTCGACGCCATGAAGACCGCCGGCAAGGGGCTTGCCGTTCCGGTTGATGCGAAGATCAACGGCGAGGAGATTTCGATCAAGGTCGGCGCGGGTGACGGCAAGGCAAATGTCGTCGTCGTCTATTTCGACCGGGCGAAGATCGTCAATGTCGAGAAAGGCGAAAACAGCGGCAAGAAGATCGCCTACTGGCACGCAGTGCGCGATATCCAGACCATTGGCATGTGGGATGGCAAGCCTGCGACCTTCACCCTGCCTGCAACCGTCCTGACGGAGCAGCGTGGCAAAAGCGGCTGCGCGGTGCTGTTGCAGTCGATGAAAGATGCTGAAACCCCGGGCGCGATCATCGGCGCGACTGCCGTGCTCGCCGGCCCGCAGGGCAAACTGTGAGCGGCTGCAGGACGCTTTAAGTCGGAATCGATTTAGGGAAAATAGGCGGCATGCCTGAACCATTACAGCGTCCTTTGCGCGTCATACTTGACGCGCGGCGCTGTAAGGGGTGGTTCGGCCCGGCAGCATCGAGGGGCTGGGGCTGAGGGTTCGAAGTTACCGGACCGAACCGGCCATGACTGCGTTCTTTGAAGGTCACGCAGCATGACGATCTGACCGGACATACGGTGGCAACGACTCTGTCCGTCAGCGCCCGCGAGTTTTGCGGTGAATTGGGGCGGCGATTTGACTGAAATGGGGCAGAGGCAAGAAATGCCATCTGCACCCAGCGGCTCCGGCCGGTTCCGGCTTGCTTTTCGGCTCGTGTCAGGCAAACTGTTATCGTTCTGTCACAACAGAAGGCCGGATTGCCGATGACCGATGAGCCGGATCTGCCGCGAGGCGAGGCGCGACATCAGCGCCAGACCACTTCTGAAGTGGTCGTCGATCTCTCGGAATACAAGAACGCCCGGAATGCTCCTCCCATCACCTTTCACCGCCGAGAACTCGACCAGATCCTGTGGGTCTACGGCCGCATGGTCGGCGAAGGCGAATGGCGCGACTACGCCATTGACCACCTGAAGGACCGCGCCGTCTTCTCCGTTTTCAAGCGCGCGGGCGAGATGCCTCTCTTCCGCATCGAAAAAAACCCGAAGCTGGCGGCCAAGCAAGGTGCCTTTAGCGTGCTCAACGTCCACGGCACGATTCTGAAGCGCGGGCACGAGCTCGGACAGGTCCTGAAGGTTTTCGACAAGGCGCTCAAGCTGGTCGAAACCTGAGACGCCACATCGGAACGATCGGAGAGTCAGGCCCACATGCCGGCTCTGGCTTCGCTGACATCTGCCCTCAGGCTTGATAAAGCGTATCCGGGTAGACGCCCTCGGGCGGATCGCTCGTCGCTCGATCGCCCAGCGCAAGCTGCATGATCGCGGTATCGAGCCACCGTCCATGCTTGAAGCCGGTCGCCTTCATCAGCCCATGATGTTCGAAACCCAATGATTGATGGACCGCGATCGATGCGGGATGGGCACCGCCGATGACCGCCACCATCTGGCGAAATCCAAGCGCCGTGCAGCGGCGAACAAGCTCGGCGAGCAGCATCCTTCCTGCCCCCTTCCCCCGTGCCGAAGGCGCCAGGTAGATCGAATCCTCGACCAGGAAGCGATAGGCCGTCCGCGTGCGGAAGGCCGAGGCATAGGCGTAGCCGATGATCATGCCCGCCGCGTCGATCGCGACGATGTAGGGATAACCATGGCCGACGATGGTGGAGAAGCGCGCTGCCATTTCCGCCTGCGACGGAGGCGCGACCTCATAGGTCGCCACGCCGTTCAGAACGGATTCGCGATAGATCTCGGCAATGGTGGGCAGATCGGAGACGGTGGCGTCGCGCAGGGTCAGGGACATGGAAGGATCTTGACGGTTGGATTTTTTCATTCAGTCACATGGATCGCACCCGTGGATCAAGCCCTTTTCCGGGCAACAAAAAAGGCGGCCGAAGCCGCCTTTTCCGTCAATCTCTTCAGGCTTAGTTGTTCCGGTTGCCCATGAACTGCAGCATGAACATGAACAGGTTGATGAAGTCGAGGTAGAGCGTCAGCGCGCCCATGATCGCCTTGCGGCCAGCAACGGTGCTGTCGTCGGCATCGTAGTACATTTCCTTGATCTTCTGCGTGTCGTAGGCGGTGAGGCCTGCGAAGATCAGCACGCCGATCACGGAGATTGCGAAGCCGAGTGCCGAAGAGCCGAGGAAGATGTTGACGATCGACGCGATGATGACGCCGAACAGACCCATGATCAGGAACGAGCCCATGCCGGACAGGTCCTTCTTCGTGGTGTAGCCGTAGAGCGACAGTGCACCAAACGAGGCGGCGGTCACGAAGAACGTCTGCACGATGCTCTGGCCGGTAAAGACCATGAAGATCGACGACAGCGAAACGCCCATCAGGGCCGCATAGACCCAGAACGTCATCTGCGCGGCAGAAACGCTCATGCTATTGATGCGGAAGCTCATGAAGAACACGAGACCCAGCGGAGCGAGCATGACGACCCATCTCAGGGGCGACGCATAGAGAAGTTGGGCGAATGCCGGATTGGAGACGGCAAGCGCGAATGTTCCGTAAGCTGCCAGGCCGGTGATCGCCAGGCCGAGGGCCATCAAGTTGTAGACCTTCAGCATGTAGGTGCGAAGGCCTTCGTCGATCACGGCACCCGCCTGAGCGCCGGCGGGCGACATTCGGGTTTGGTAGTTTCTCAGATCAGCCATTGTTTCCTCATTTAAGCCCCGGTTGAACTTACGGTGTCGGGCGGATGACCTGACCGATCGGCCATCATCCCATGCCCAGGCGCCGCTGCGGGGCTCCAGCATGCCTGTGGATAAATATGATGCCGAAAGCCCTTGCGTACAAGACCTTCAGACCCGTGATTCGGCACAGCCTGGGCGTTTATGGCCTTGTATGACAGGGATTTACGGTTAACTCCGTCCGCTCAGAGCTCCCGCAGGACCGGCGCCGCCTTCTGACCCAGCACACGCCAGGTGCCGGCAAGCCCGATGCCAACAGTCATCACCAGCGCAATGACGACCGTGGCAACCGCAACATCCGGCAGGAAACTCGACGGCAGCTTCATGATCCGGCTGACGACGTACCAGGCGGAGACGCCGCCCGCAAACAGCGCAAAGACCGCGGTTGCAAGGCCAAGGATGATGTATTCGTAGCTGAAGGCACGGATCAGCGTGGCGCGCGTGGCGCCCAGCGTCTTCAGCACCACCGCATCGTGGATGCGCGCCCGATTGCCGGCAGCAAGCGCGCCGGCCAGCACCAGGACGGAGGCGACGAGCGCGACGGCGGCGGCAGCACGGATCGCCGTTGCCAGCTGCCCGAGAAGCGCGTTCACAATGTCGAGAGCATCCTTTACCCGCACGCTGGTGATCGTCGGATAGGCGTTGGTCACGGCTTTCAGCACCGTCGCCTCCTCCTCCGGCGTCGCGCCGGGATCGATCACCGTTGCGAGCCACGCATGCGGAGCGCCGGCAAAGGTGTTGGGCGAGAATACCATCACGAAGTTGATCGACAGCGATTCCCATTCGACATTGCGGAAGTTGGCGATCTTGGCGGTGATGTTGCGGCCAAGCACGTTGACCGTCACCATGTCGCCGATCTTCAATCCGAGCTCGCGCGCCTCTTCCGCCGAAAACGACACCAGCGGCTCGCCGCTATGGTCGGGCGCCCACCAGCTGCCTTCTGCAAGCGTCGAATTCTCCGGCTTGTTCTTGGCATAGGTGATGCCGCGGTCGCCGCGCAGCACCCACTGGCCACTCGGCGGGACGTTGCGACTGTTCACGTCCTCGCCGTTGAAGGCGACGATACGGCCGCGCAGCATAGGCACTTCGATGACCTTGCCATCAGGCATCGATCCGTTGAGCAGCGCGCGGAACCCCTCGATTTCGCTTCCCTGGATATCGACGAAGAAGAAATTGGGCGCCCGCTCGGCCATGCTGCCGGTCAGTTCGCGCCGAAGATTGCCGTCGATCAACGCAAGCGTGACGAGAAGCGCAAGACCGAGGCCGAGCGACAGCACCACCGAAGGCGTGAGCGCGCCCGGTCGATGGATGTTGCCGATCGCCAGCCGTAACGACGGCGAGTTGACGCGCGGGCTACGGCGCGCAAGCCATGAGATCAGCAGCGAGACGAGACGCAGAACGATGAAGGCGAAGGCGATCGCGCCGAGGAACACGAGCGAGATGTAGCGGTCATAGGCGGTCCAGATGGCAAGTCCTGCAAGCGCGCCCAGGCAGGCGAACGCGCCGACCAGATAGGGCCATGCGGGAAAGCCCGAGGGGTCGAAGCCCTGCTGGCGAAAGAGCGCTGTCGCCGGGATGCCGCGTGCGCGGCCGAGCGGAAGGATGGCGAACGCAAGCGCCGTCAACACGCCGAACAGGGCGGCGATGCCGAGCGCACCGGGATAGAGCCTGAACTCCGTCGAAATCGGTAGCAGATCGGCAAGAAACTGTGCGGCGACGAAGGGAATGAGCGCACCGAGAACAAGCCCTATGGCGATGCCGATCAGAGCGATCAGGAGGATCTGCGACAGATAGATCATCGCCACCAGCGAGGCAGGCGCACCTAGGCACTTGAAGGTGGCTATGACGCTGCGCTTCTGGTCGAGATAGGCGCGCACGGCATTGGCGACACCAACGCCGCCGACGATCAGGGCCGTCAACCCGACAAGCGTCAGGAACTGCGAAAAACGGGTGATATTGGCGGTCAACGACGGGGCCGCGTTGGAGCTGGTGCGGATCGACCAGCCGGCCGACGGAAAGCGCGTCTCGGCGTCGCCGCGGACCGCGTCGACCCGGGTCGGATCGCTCACCTTCACCTTGTAGCCGTGTTCGACAAGACTTCCCGTCTGCACGAGACCCGATGCGTTGAGCGTTTCATCCGAAACCATCAGGCGCGGTGCGAAGCCGAATCCGTCGGAGAGCGCATCCGGCTCGCGCACGATCTTGCCTGAAATCTTGATGCGGGCATTGCCCAGCAGGATTTCATCACCGACGGAAATGCCGAGGCGATCAAGCAACAGCGGTGCGGCCACCGCACCGAACACGTCGCCCTGCCGCGCCAGCAGACTGCCAAGCGGCTGATCCGGTTGGCTTTCCAGCTTGCCATAGAGCGGATAGGCTGCATCGACGGCTTTCAACTCGACGAGTGCCTGGTTCGATCCATCGGGCAAACGCGCCATGGAGCGAAGGCCCGCTGAAACCGAGACGGGTCCGAGCCCGTCGAGGAACGCGCGCTCCTCTGTCGTTGCCACCCGGTTGTTGAGCTCGAAGCGGATGTCGCCGGCAAGCAGCTCGCGCCCCTGGGACGCGATCGTCGCGGTGATCGATTGCGACAGCGAGTTGACGCCGGCGATCGCCGCCGTGCCAAGCGCGATGCAGGCGAGGAAGATATAGAACCCCTTGAGGCCGCCGCGCATTTCGCGCAACGCCAGCCGCAGGGCGAGCAGTGGGCGCAGTCGGATCGCGAGGGCCTCGCTCATGCGGATGCCGCTTCCTGGCGCTGCGTTTCGACGACCGGTTCGAACGCGCCACTGGAAATGATCTCGCCGGAGCGCACCCGCACCTGCCGCGAGCAACGGGCCGCGAGCGCTGCGTCATGGGTGACCAGCACCAGTGTCATGCCCCGGTCACGCTGTTCGGCGAAAAGCAGATCGGCGATCTGCGGCCCGTCTCGTCATCGAGATTGCCGGTCGGCTCATCGGCGATCAGCAGCTTCGGCGACGGCGCGAGTGCACGGGCGATCGCCACGCGCTGCTGCTCGCCGCCGGAAAGCTGGCCGGGATAGTGGCTCAAGCGCTCGCCGAGGCCGACGGCCACAAGCTCCTTGCGCGCGATCTCGAAGGCGCCGGGAACATTGGCGAGTTCGAGCGGCACGGCAACGTTTTCGAGGGCTGTCATGTTGGGGATGAGGTGGAAGGATTGGAAGACGATGCCGATGTTGCGCCCGCGGAAGTCGGCGACCCTGTCCTCGTTCAGCCGGTGCAGCGGCGTGCCGTCGATAATGATTTCGCCGCGGTCCAGCCGTTCAAGGCCAGCCAGCACCATCAGCAGCGTCGACTTGCCCGAACCGGAAGGCCCGACGATGCCGACGGACTCGCCGGCGTCGATTGTCAGGCTCATGCCTTTCAGCACATGCACCGAGGCCGCGGCTTCGCCGAGGGTGAGGTCGGCATTTTTGAGCTCGATGATGGTACTGGCCAAGCGAAACAATCCTATATGAAACGGAAAGGGAATAAGAAAACAGCACCCGCGATTTAGGAACAGACCCATGGCATTAAAAGGATTTCAACGGTTTTTCTTGGGGCTCGCAATGACAATTGCGTTATCGGCGGCAGCACGGGCCGAAACGATCAGCCTCGTCGGCTTCGGCGACAGCCTGATGGCGGGTTATCAGCTGCCTCCCGAGGATGCCTTCCCGGCCCGGCTTGAAAAGGCGTTGAAGCAAAAGGGCCTCGATGTCACGGTGGCGAACGCCGGCGTTTCTGGCGACACCAGCTCAGGCGGCCTTGCGCGCATCGACTGGTCGATACCCGACGGCACCAAGGGTGTCATCCTGGAGCTTGGCGCCAACGACGCGTTGCGCGGCATTCCGCCGGAAGAAACCCGCAAGAACATCGAGGCGATGATTTCACGATTGAAGGAGCGCGGCATCGCCGTGCTGCTCGCCGGCATGATGGCGCCGCCGAACATGGGTGCTGACTATGCCGCCCGGTTCAATCCGATCTATCCGGAACTCGCAGAGAAATACGGGCTGCAGCTCTACCCCTTCTTCCTCGACGGCGTTGTCACCGACGCAGCACTCAAGCTTGAGGACGGCATGCACCCGAACGGCAACGGCGTCGGCACGATGGTCGATAAGGCGCTGCCCGTGGTCGAACGTTTCATTGCAACATTGTCAAAGGCGGAGTGAACAAATCATCCACAGTTAAGAGAGTGTTAATATTCGCAAGCGTCAAATAGTAGTTGCCTGCAGACTCGATGCGTGATTCGCTGAGACATCTGCAAGAGATTCGGGGAGCTCGCCATGCCGAGACTATTCACCGCCCTCGAAATTCCGCGCAATGTTGCGATGAGTCTTTCATTGCTGCGCGGAGGTCTTCCCGGAGCTCGCTGGATCGATGTGGAGAACTACCACATCACCTTGCGCTTCATTGGTGACGTCGACTGGCGCACCGCAGACGAGATCATCGACAAGCTTGACCGGATCGAAAGACCGGAATTCCAGCTGCAACTGACCGGCACCGGCGCCTTCGGCTCGAAGAAGCCACACTCGGTCTGGGCTGGGGTCAGCAATCACCCGGAAATGTACGCGCTGCAGGCCGAAATCGAGCGCATCTGCCAGAGGCTGCGGCTGCCGGCCGACCCGCGCAAGTTCACGCCGCATGTCACGCTTGCAAGGCTGCGCTCCAGCCGCGTCGAGGATGTGGTCGAATATCTCTCCGGACGCGGCAACTTCATGGCCTCACCCTTCACCGTCTCACGTTTCGTGCTTTTGTCGTCGCGCGATTCCGTCGGCGGCGGCCCCTACCTCACCGAAGAGGTGTTTCCGCTTCACGAAGTCCGCTCTTCCAGCCTTTCCAGCAACGACGAGCATCCGGCCTCCAACATCTGGTAAAGGCGTTTGAACGCTTCGGGACCGTCATAATAGGGATCAGGAACGTCCTGGTCCCGCCCCGAAGCGTAGCTCAGAAACAGATCGATCCTGTCTTCAAGCCCCGCCGGCGCGAGCTGGCGAAGCGTCTTGACGTTCTCCCCATCCATGCCGAGGATCAGGTCGAACGCCGCAAAGTCGGCCTTTGAAACCTTGCGCCCGCGAAGGCCGGAAATGTCGATGCCGTGCCGGCGCGCCGCCTCGATCGACCGGCGGTCCGGTGGATCGCCGATATGCCACCCACCCGTACCGGCAGAATCGACAGAAATCTGTGACGCCAGACCCTTTTGCGCCGCGAGCTCGCGCAGCACGCCTTCAGCCAGAGGTGACCGGCAGATATTGCCGAGACAAACAAAAAGAATTCGGACCGGTTTCATGCTATCCATTTCAAGGAGATAAGAGGCCAGCCGACTTATACGCGGCGGCACAGCCTTGGAACAGACGCGGTGAAAGGGAGGAACGGATGAGGCCGGAGAAACTCGACGAGGCGGCAATCGCCGAGCATTTGCACAAGATGGAAGGGTGGGTGCGCGCCGAAGACGGCGCCTCCATCTGGAAAGCTTTTCGCTTCAAGAATTTCGTCGAGGCTTTCGGCTTCATGACGGAGATGGCGATCGTTGCCGAAAAGCTCGATCATCACCCGGAATGGTTCAACGTCTACAACCGCGTCGACGTGACGCTCACGACGCACGACGCCAGCGGCCTCACCGAACTGGACTTCAAGCTGGCTGCCAGAATGGACAAGGCTGCGGCCGGCCGCATGCCCGACCATTTGAAATAGATTTTGAAATGGATCTGGCACTTCCCATATTGTTGAGCGTTGCAACATCGGAAGCGAGGCGATGGACGACGTAAAGATTGGTGAAATTCTCCTGCCCGGCGAAGAATCCGAACAGGAGCGCAGGGAAAAGCGCGTCAAGCGACGCTTCTGGCCGACCTTTCGCCGCGCCGCCCGGCAGATACCGTTCAGCCGGGAACTCGTGGCTGCCTATTATTGCGCGATCGACCCGAAGACGCCGACGCGCACGCGCGGCATCCTGCTGGCGGCACTGGCCTATTTCGTGCTGCCGCTCGACTTCCTTCCCGATGTGCTCGCCGTCGTCGGATTTTCCGATGATGTCGCGGTTCTGACTGCCGCCTTTGCCGCCATCAGCGGGCAAATCAAGGAAGCCCACTACCTCAAGGCCGACGAGACGCTGGCCGACAATCCCGAGGAATGACCGCGGAAAATGCGGTCCGTCCGTGTGTCCGCCGTATTCCTGCCCAAAAGTCAAACTCTTGCCCAATTCTTTGTGGCATAGACATTTTGGAACGACACGCATCGAAACGTCTTGGTTGAGACGCGCGTTGTTTGGAATGGCATGGGGCAGGAAACGATCCGGAAGAGCTGTTCGAGGCGCCGAACACTCGACGCCGGAAGAGCGCTCCAAAAAATTGACGGACGGCAGATCTGCGGATGCTGGAGCGAAGGCGACAAATGCTTCGTTTCGGGGCTGAAACCAGCGGATTTTGGCCCTCGTTGACGGTTTGGTAACCTGAATTAAGTCACAACAATTGAAATCATGACTACGCGTCGCCCGTCTGACCTGTTTCGGGTGATCGAAAAGCAAGAAAAGCGGCAGGACCTCATGTTTGTAAGAAAGATCGCAACCGCAATCGCACTCGTTCTGGCAACCGCCAGCATGGCTGCCGCCCAGTCTCCGACGCGCATCCAGCAGTTCAACGCCTGGGGCGCCTATTCCTACAATTCCGGCGGCGGCAAGGTCTGCTATGTCCTGTCGGTTCCGAAGGAAAAGAGCCCGGCCGGCGTCGACCACGGCGACATCTTCTTCCTCGTTTCCCAGCGCCCCGGCCAGAACATCAGCTACGAGCCGCAGGCCATGATGGGCTACCCGCTGCAGGAGAACTCGAAGGTCAACGTCGTCATCGACGGCCGCACCTTCGTGATGTTCACCAAGGGCAACTCTGCCTGGGTCGAGAACGCCGCTGAAGAGCCGGCGCTCGTTGCCGCGATGAAGACCGGCAAGGCGATGTCGGTCAACGCCAAGTCGCGCAAGGGCACCACGACCACCTACGCCTATTCGCTGTCGGGCATCTCGGCTGCACTGAAGCAGATCGAAGCCTGCAAGTAGGCTCTCGCCACTTTGGCAGAACACAAGGCCGGCGCCTGACGCCGGCCTTTTTGCATTCAGGATTGACGCCTGCGCGTGACTCTTGAGCAAAACAATGCTACAGCCCCGGCAAATTAAGAGCCCCCGCGCCCTATTGGCCGCGCTTGAAGGCTCGACCGATTTCAATTCGAGCATCAGGACAATCTCCGGACCCTTCTCCGGACGGGCGTTTTCTGTACGACAGGACACCAGAGCATGGCAGCCACTGAAATCTTGAACCGGGTGGATACCGTCAAGGCACCGCAGGCGCGCATCGCACCGCAGGCCGAGAAGCCTTCGCTGATCGGGCTGTTGCGCGAGGACATGGCCAAGGCCCTGGTCGAAAAAGGTATTCCCGAGCGTCAGGTGAAGATGCGCGTCAGCCAGCTCTGGCACTGGCTCTACGTGCGCGGTGTTTCCGACTTCGACGAGATGCTGAACGTCTCGAAGGACATGCGCGAGATGCTGAAGCAGCATTTCACCATCGCCCGGCCGGAGATCGTCGAGGAGCAGACCTCGGGCGACGGCACCCGCAAGTGGCTGCTGCGCTTTCCCGCCCGCGGCGCCGGCCGCCCGGTCGAGATCGAAACGGTCTACATCCCCGAAGAGGGCCGCGGCACGCTCTGCATCTCCAGCCAGGTCGGCTGCACGCTCACCTGTTCCTTCTGTCACACCGGCACGCAGAAGCTGGTGCGCAACCTGACGGCCGAGGAAATCCTGGCGCAGCTGCTGCTCGCGCGCGACCGGCTCGGCGACTTCCCGGAGCGCGACACGCCCCAGGGCGCGATCGTGCCGGCGGAAGGCCGCAAGATCACCAACATCGTCATGATGGGCATGGGCGAGCCGCTCTACAATTTCGAGGAGGTCAAGACCGCCCTGTTGATCGCCTCCGACGGCGAGGGCCTGTCGCTCTCCAAGCGCCGCATCACGCTTTCGACCTCCGGCATCGTGCCCGAGATCTATAGGACCGGCGACGAGATCGGTGTCATGCTGGCGATCTCGCTGCATGCGGTGCGCGACGACCTGCGCGACATGCTAGTGCCGATCAACAAGAAATATCCGCTGAAGGAACTGATGGATGCCTGTCGCGCCTATCCGGGCCTGTCGAACGCGCGCCGCATCACCTTCGAATATGTGATGCTCAAGGACGTCAACGACAGCCTCGAGGACGCCAAGGAACTGGTGAAGCTCTTGAAGGGCGTGCCGGCGAAGATCAACCTCATTCCGTTCAACCCTTGGCCGGGCACCAACTACCAGTGTTCCGAGTGGGAGCAGATCGAGAAATTCGCCGATTTCATCAACCAGGCGGGCTACGCCTCGCCGATCCGCACGCCGCGCGGCCGCGACATCCTGGCCGCCTGCGGCCAGCTGAAGTCCGAATCCGAGCGCATGCGCAAGGTCGACCGGCTCGCCTTCGAAGCAATGATGATTGCCAATCACGGCGAGGACTGAGCCATCAGGTGGGTGCGGCGCGGTTTTCCGCCCGCATTTCACCTTTCACGACTCAAAGACGATCGCAACGCCCTCGGATTGTGTCGATCCGCACCATCTCAACCGCAGGCATGTCGTGATCGATGAAGAACTTTGATGGGTGATGCAGTTCCTATCGATTGATTTCATGTCACCGGTTTCCTAAGAAAGCGGGCAATCAATCTAGGAGGACACCCATGCGCTCACTTCTCGTCGCCCTTGCCGCCACGGTGGCATTTACCCTGCCCGCACGCGCCGATGAGGTGACCGTCGCCGTAACCGCGATCGTCGAACACCCGGCTCTCGATGCCGCACGCGACGGTGTGAAGGACGCGCTGGCCGCAGCCGGCTACAAGGAGGGCGAAAACCTCAAGTTCCTCTACGAGTCCGCCCAAGGCAACCCGGCGACCGCAGCACAGATCGCCCGCCAGTTCGCCGGTGAAGCGCCTAATGTCATCGTTCCGATCTCGACCCCGTCGGCCCAGGCCGTCGTTTCCTCGACGCGCGATATTCCGGTGGTCTTCACCGCCGTGTCCGACCCGATCGGCGCACAACTGGTCAAGGACATGGACAAGCCGGGCGGCAACGTCACCGGTCTTTCCGACATGTCGCCGGTCGCCGAGCACGTCGCGCTGATCAAGGAAATCCTGCCGAACGCCAAGTCGATCGGCTACCTCTACAACTCCGGCGAAGCCAACTCCGTGTCGCTTCTGGCAGTCTTGAAGACGGAAGCCGAAAAGGCCGGCCTGACCGTGGTCGAATCCGCGGCAACGAAGTCGGCCGAAGTCCAGGGTGCGGCCCGCGCACTCGTCGGCCGCGCCGACGTGATCTACGTTCCGACCGATAACACGATCATCTCCGCGCTCGAAGGTGCGATCGCCGTGGCTGAGGAAGCCAAGTTGCCGCTCCTCACCGCTGACACGGATTCGGTCGCGCGCGGCTCGCTCGCGGCTCTCGGCTTCAACTACTACGATGTCGGCAAGCAGACCGGCGAAATCGTCGTTCGCATCCTCAAGGGCGAAAACCCGGGTGATATCGCCGTCAAGGTTGCCGCCGGTTCCGACCTGGTGATCAACAAGAAGGCCGCTGAAAAGATGGGCGTCACCCTTCCGGAAAGTGTCGTCAAGCGCGCTACACGCGTTGTCGAATAAGGCTTTGAGCCTTTTCAGGTTCAAGTTTATTGCGTTTTGGCCGCCCTCGTTCCATACGAGGGCGGTTCGTTATTGGAGCACGGCGTTTCCCTCGGGGCACGCAAGATGCGCTCTGACAGTTTGAAGCTGCGCCGACGCCGGATCTCTGGACGTCATGGCCAACCGGAGACGCCGCGCTGATAGAACAAGCTTAAGGCGCGCGGCAAAAAAAGAGGGTCGGGGGTTTGAGTCAAATCGCTTTCTGGGGAGCCGTCGAACTGGGGCTGGTCTACGCCTTTGTCGCCGTCGGCGTCTTTCTCGCATTCCGGGTTCTCGACTTCCCTGACCTGACGGTCGACGGTTCGTTCCCGCTCGGCGCCGCGGTGACCGCGGTGCTGATCATCGCCGGCGTCAACCCGTGGATCGCGGCCTGTGTCGCCATGGTGGCGGGTGCCGCCGCCGGCATCGTCACGGCGATGCTCAACGTGCGCTTCAAGATCCTCAATCTGCTGGCCTCGATCCTGACGATGATCGCGCTGTTCTCGGTCAATCTGCGCGTGATGGGCAAACCCAACGTCGCGCTGATCAACGCCGACACCATGCTCTCGCCGTTCTTTGGCCTGGGGCTTCGTGATTTCTACGTTCGCCCGCTGTTCATCGGCATCCTGGTGCTCGTTGCCGTCATCGTCGTCTGGCGCTTCCTCGAAAGCGATGCGGGTCTTGCGATGCGGGCAACCGGCGCCAATGCGCGCATGGCCCGTGCGCAAGGGGTCGACACCAACCGGCAGATCTATCTCGGTATGGCGATCTCGAACGCGCTCGTTGCCTTCGGCGGCGCGCTCTTTGCCCAGACCAACGGCTTTGCCGACGTCACTTCCGGGGTCGGTACCATCGTCGTCGGCCTTGCAGCCGTCATTATCGGCGAGACGCTGCTCGGCGCCCGCGGCATCCTGATCGCGCTGATCGGCTGCGTGCTCGGCTCGATCCTCTATCGCATCGCCATCCAGCTGGCGCTGTCGACCGACATGCTCGGCTTGCAGGCCTCCGATCTCAATTTCGTGACCGCCGTGCTCGTCACCTTCGCCCTCATCCTTCCCCGACTTCGTCGCGGAGGTGCGGCATGATCAGCGTCAAGAACATCCAGGTCGTCTTCGGCAAGGGAACGCCGCTGCAGAAGCAGGCGCTGAACGGCGTCGACCTCACAATCGAGCAGGGCTCCTTCGTCACCGTCATCGGCTCCAATGGCGCCGGCAAATCGACGTTGCTCGGCGTTCTCGCCGGCGACGTGCTGCCGAGTGCGGGCCAGGTGACGATCGGCAAGACCGATGTGACCCGCAAGGGCACCGCCGCTCGCGCCGGCCTTGTCGCCCGCGTGTTTCAGGATCCGCTGACCGGTAGCTGCGGTGCGCTTTCGATCGAAGAGAACCTGGCGCTCGCCGCCAAGCGCGGCGAGAAGCGTGGCCTGATGGCAGCGCTCGGGCCGAAGCGCCGCGAACATTTCCGCGAGCGCATCGCCGAGCTTAATCTCGGCCTCGAAAACCGCATGGGCGACCGCATGGACCTGCTTTCGGGCGGCCAGCGCCAGGCGGTCTCGCTGGTCATGGCGACACTTGCCGGCTCCGAAGTGCTGCTGCTCGACGAACATACCGCCGCCCTTGATCCCGGGATGGCCGAGTTCGTTATGAACCTCACCCAGAAGATCGTTTCCGAGCGTAGGCTGACGACGATGATGGTTACCCACTCGATGCGCCAGGCGCTCGACTATGGCCATCGCACCGTCATGCTGCATGGCGGCGAGATCGTGCTCGACGTTGCCGGCGACAGCCGCAAGGAATTGCAGGTCGAGGACCTCATCGCCATGTTCCGCCGCATCCGCGGCCAGACGCTCGACGACGACGCGCTGCTGATCGGCTGACCCCGTCGCTTACGGGGCGATCAGAGCTTGCCCCTCATCTGCCTGCCGGCATCTTCTCCCCGTAAAGACGGGGAGAAGAGACAAGTGGCAATCTCTCAGCCGTTCTCCGGCAAACGGCGTGAAGTGCCATCTACCGTTTCACACGTCTCCCCATGCTGCTCCGGCGATCGCCGTTGCCGCCGAACGATGCAGCACGTGCTCTTCTCCCCACATGCGGGGAGAAGATGCCGGCAGGCAGATGAGGGGCGAAACCCTCCGAAGACGCCCTATCGCGCGTCGTCATGAAGATCTTCACCGCAAAGACAGGGAAGACGCCGGCAAAACTGTAGTCGAGCGCCCGCATGAACCCCTTGTTGCGCTGCAGCCAGGAGGACAGCCAGTCGGCGGTAAATACCACCAGCATGTTTACAGGCATGCCGATGACGATGAACATCGCGCCGAGGAACAGAAGCTTGCCCGTCACCGATGCATCGTTGGCGCTGACGAACTGCGGCAGGAAAGTCATGAAAAAGATGATGACCTTGGGGTTGAGCAGGTTTACCCAGAAGCCCGACGAGACGTTGGAAAGAGCCGTACCGCCGGAACCTTCGACGGTCTTGACCGAAAGCGTCGATCCGTGGCGGATCGCCTGAACCGCAAGCCAGAGCAGATAGGCGGCACCTCCGGTCTTCAGCACCATGAACGCAGCAGGCGAGGCCGTGATCAGCGCCGAGATGCCGAAGGCGACCAGTAGGGTGTGAACGACGATGCCGAAGCTCGTCCCGAGCACCACGAATAGGGCGGCCTTCTTGCCTTGCGACAGCGCGCGGCTGATCGAAAGCGTCATGTCCGGCCCCGGCGTTGCCGCAAGCAGCAGCGTGGCGGCAGCAAAGCCGAACAGCGTGGGCAGGCTGGGAAGGAAGTCCATGTGCGCGATTCCTGGAACACTCGGTGACCTCGTCTATTCCGGAGCGTCGGCTTTTGCCAGCGGATTTGGGTGTCGCAGCGTTCTTCCGCTTGTATCCAGGCGTGTTCCGGATAAAGTGCCGCAGAATTTCCAAGGCGGCACGCCGCCCTCTTCCAAGACCAGACGGACGGAAACCATGGCATCGCATAAAGACGTGAAAAAGGTCGTTCTCGCCTATTCGGGCGGTCTCGACACCTCGATCATCCTGAAGTGGCTGCAGACCGAACTCGGCGCCGAAGTTGTGACGTTTACGGCAGACCTCGGCCAGGGCGAAGAACTGGAGCCGGCGCGCAAGAAGGCCGAGATGCTCGGCATCAAGGAAATCTACATCGAGGATGTGCGCGAAGAGTTCGTGCGCGATTTCGTCTTCCCGATGTTTCGCGCCAACGCCGTCTATGAGGGCGTCTACCTGCTCGGCACCTCCATCGCGCGTCCGCTGATTTCCAAACACCTGATCGACATCGCCAAGAAGACCGGCGCTGACGCGATCGCCCACGGCGCCACCGGCAAGGGCAACGACCAGGTTCGCTTCGAGCTGTCGGCATACGCGCTCAACCCCGACATCAAGATCATCGCTCCATGGCGCGACTGGTCGTTCAAGAGCCGCACCGACCTGCTCGAATTCGCCGAGAAGCACCAGATCCCGGTCGCCAAGGACAAGAAGGGCGAGGCTCCCTTCTCTGTCGACGCCAACCTCTTGCACTCCTCCTCCGAGGGCAAGGTTCTGGAAGATCCGTCGCAGGAAGCCCCGGAATACGTGCACATGCGCACGATCTCGCCGGAAGCGGCTCCCGACAAGGCAACCGTCATCAAGGTCGGTTTCGAGCGCGGCGACGCCGTCTCGATCAACGGCGTGCGCCTTTCGCCGGCAAACCTGCTGGCAAAGCTCAACGACTACGGCCGCGACAATGGCATCGGCCGGCTCGACCTCGTCGAAAACCGCTTCGTCGGCATGAAGTCGCGCGGCGTCTACGAGACCCCCGGCGGCACCATCCTGCTGTCGGCACACCGCGCGATCGAATCGATCACGCTCGACCGTGGCGCCGCCCACCTCAAGGACGAGCTGATGCCGCGCTACGCCGAGCTGATCTATTACGGCTTCTGGTTCTCGCCGGAGCGCGAGATGCTGCAGGCGGCGATCGACAGGAGCCAGGAGCATGTCGAAGGCGAAGTGACGCTGAAGCTCTACAAGGGCAATGTCATGGTCACCGGCCGCGAAAGCCCGAAGTCGCTCTATTCCGACAAGCTGGTCACCTTCGAAGACGACCAGGGCGCCTACGACCAGAAGGATGCTGCCGGCTTCATCAAGCTGAATGCGCTGCGCCTGCGCACGCTGGCTGCACGCAACCGTTAAAAGCGGCAAGCACCTGACAAGAAAAAGCCTCCGCGACCCGGTCGCGGAGGCTTTTTTCGTTTCGTCTTATTCAGCCGCTTCCGGCAGGGGCTGCGTGCCATCGACTGGCGCCGCCAATGGCGTCAGGCGAACGGTGCGGCGATACCAGAGATAGCTGAACACGCAGAGAAGGCCGAAGCTCGGAATGATCGTGCCGAGCGCCAGCACCGGCACGCCGACAACGGCCGCCAAGGCGCCGCCGAGAAGGCCGGCGCCCATCTGGATGAAGCCCATCATCGCCGACGCCGTACCGGCGATATGCGGGAAAGGCGCCATGGCCGCCGTCATCATGTAGGGCATGACGAAGGCGATGCCGAAGGCGTAGACGCCGACCGGCGCCATCACCGCCAGGAAGCTCGGTTCGAGCGCGTGCATGGTGTAGGCGAGCGCCACACTGCCGAGCGCGATGAAACAAAGACCGACCGGCACCAGCGCCTGCGGCGTGAACCGCCGCATTAACAGCCGCACCGTGACCGTGCCCGAGAAGAAGAAACCGGATTGCATCAGCATGCCGACGCCGAATTCGGTCGGCGTCAGCCCGACCGTGCCGATCAGGACGAAGGGCAGCATCGTCGCTTGGGCGTAGAGCGCGCCGACGGCGCCGGCAATCACCAGGGTCGAGGAGACGAAGCGGGTATCTGTCAGAAGCTCGCGATAGGCGGCAAGGATCGGCCGCAGATGGCCCTTGGCCGGATCGGGCGTCGCGGTTTCGGCCATGAAGAACTGCACGCAAACGCAGGCCATCAGCGCAAAGCCGACCATCAGGAAGAAGATAGACTGCCAGCCGAAGAGGCCAAGCGCCAGGCCGCCGAGCGTCGGCGACACCGCCGGCCCGATGGCCAGCATCATGCCGATCATGTTCATGATCCGCGCCGCCTGAAGGCCGGTGAACTGGTCGCGCACGATGGCGCGCGCAACCGTCATGCCGACGGAGGCGCCGATGCCCTGCACCAGGCGCCCGGCGAGCAGGACCGCGACCGATGGGGCAAAGGCTGCCATCAGGCTGCCGGCGAGGTAGATGGTCATGAAGATCAGCGTCGTGCGCCGGCGGCCGATGACGTCGGAGAGCGTGCCCGAAACCAGCTGTGCGAAGGCGAAGCCTGCGAAGTAGAGCGACAGCGTCATCTTGATCGCCGCCTCGCTGGAGGAGAAGGCGCGGACCAGTTCGGGCATTGCCGGTGTATAGAGCGCCATGGAAACGGGGCCGAGCGCGACAAGGAAGGCGCCGATGATGCTGGTGCGCCGTTCGCTCATGCGGCGCGTCATGGCTTTGCACCCTTCTCCTTGCCGGCGACGCACGGATCGAGGCCGCGCAAATTTTCGCGCAGGATACGCAGGTTGGCGCAGAGCATGTCGCGCGTCGCCTCGTCGAGCCCTTCCGTATAGGCATTCATCATCTCGCGCAGCCCCGCCATCAGCTCGGCGAGCAGCGGATCGGCCTTGTCGGTGATGACGACGTTCTTGGCGCGGCGGTCGGCCGGGTCGGGCAGACGGGCAACCAGCTCCATCGCCTCCAGCCGGTCGAGATAGGCCGACAGCGTCATCGGCTCGATGCCCATGCGCGTGGCGATTTCCGCCTGCTTGATGCCCTCGGTCAGCGCCACCTGGATCAGCGTGCGCGCTTCACCGGGCGTGATGCCGAGATCCATGGCGTTGACCTTGCGGTCAAAAGCGCCACGCAGAAGGCGGGAGACATCGGTCAGCAACATGCCGATGGTTTCGGATTCGAGTTTTGTCGGCATCAGGATCGTTCACGAGAGATATAATAAGTTTTCCTTATCATACCCCTTGCCAACTTTCAACGCGGGAGCGGCGAGGCTCAGCCCTCGAGCTCCTCGCGCAGCATCTCCAGTTCCAGCCATTCCTCTTCCATGCGGGCGAGATCGCCGCGAAGCTTTTCCAGCTCCTTCGCCAGTTTCGCAAACGTATTCGGGTCCTTGGCAAAGAGGTTGGGGTCGGCCATCCGCTCCTCGCGCTTGGCTGCCTCCGCCTCCGCCTTGGCGATTTCCTTCGGCAGGTTTTCGAGTGCAAACTTCTGCTTGTAGGAGAGCTTGCCCTTGGCCTTCGGTGCCTCGGCTGCGGGGGCAGCGGCATCGGCCACCTTGGCCTTTTCCGCCTTCTCCGTCTTGCGCCGCTCTTCGATCGCGCCCTTGCGCTGCGCCATCATGTCGGTGTAGCCGCCGGCATATTCGATCCAGCGGCCGTCAGGCGCTTCGGGATTGGCCGGCGCGATGGTCGAGCTCACGGTGCGGTCGAGGAAGTCGCGGTCGTGGCTGACGAGGATGACGGTTCCGGCAAAGCCGGCGACGACCTCCTGAAGCAAGTCCAGCGTCTCGATGTCGAGATCGTTGGTCGGCTCGTCGAGGATCAGCAGGTTGGTGGCGCGGGCGAGAATGCGTGCCAGCATCAGCCGGGCGCGCTCACCGCCCGACAGTTCGCGGATCGGGGTGCGCGCCTGCTCCGGCTGGAACAGGAAGTCCTTCATGTAGCCGGTGACATGGCGCTGCTCGCCGTTGACAATCAGGCACTCGCCCCGGCCGTCGGTCAGGTAGTGGGCCAGCGTATCGTCGAGGTTGAGATCCTCGCGCTTCTGGTCGAGCGTCGCCATCTCAAGATTGGTGCCGAGTTTCACCGTGCCGGTATCCGGCTCGATCTGCCCGGTCAGCATCTTCAAAAGCGTCGTCTTGCCGGCACCGTTCGGGCCGACAAGGCCGATCCGGTCGCCACGGTGCACGCGAATGGAAAACGGCGCAACGATCGTCCGCTCGCCGTAAGCCTTGGTGATCTTCTCCGCCTCGATCACCAGCTTGCCCGATTCCTTGGCGTCGGAAGCCGCCGCCTGAACGGAGCCCTGCGGCCCCTTGTGGCCGCGATGGCGCGAGCGCATGTCCTGCAATTCGCCGAGACGACGCATGTTGCGCTTGCGCCGGGCGGTAACGCCGTAGCGCAGCCAATGCTCCTCGCGCTCGATCGCCTTGCCGAGCTTGTGCTGCTCCAGCTCTTCCGCCTCCAGCACCTCGTCGCGCCAGGCCTCGAAATGGCCGAAGCCGCGGTCGAGCCGGCGGGATTGGCCGCGATCGAGCCAGACCGTCGCGTTCGAGACCTTTTCGAGGAAGCGCCGGTCGTGCGAGATCAGCACCAGGGCCGAACGGCTGCGGGTCAGCTCGTCTTCGAGCCATTCGATCGTCGGCAGATCGAGATGGTTGGTCGGCTCGTCGAGCAGCAGGATATCCGGCTCCGGCGCCATCACCCGGGCAAGCGCTGCGCGGCGCGCCTCGCCGCCGGAAAGGCGTGCCGGGTCTTCTTCGCCGGTCAGACCCAGGTGCTGCAGTAGGTAAGCGACGCGATACGGGTCGTCGCTTGGGCCAAGGCCCGACTCGGCATAGGCCTGCACCGTGTCGTAGCCTTCGAAATCCGGTGCCTGGGGCAGGTAGCGAACGGTCGAGGACGGATGGCGGAAGACCTCGCCCGATTGCGCTTCGGCAAGACCGGCGGCGATCTTCATCAGCGTCGATTTGCCGGAACCGTTGCGCCCGACAAGGCAGATGCGATCCCCCGGCTCCACCTGCAGGTTGGCGCCGGCCAGAAGCGGCGTGCCACCGAAGGTCAGGAAGATATCGTCGAGTTTCAGAATGGGAGGCGCCAAGGCTCAGGCTCCGGAAAGGTCATAGGGGCGGGCGAGAACGATCGCCGGCCGGTGTCGAGGGAAATGCGAAGGGGACCCTCCGCGACATTGGAAACGGTGCGCGAAGACCCGAACGGCAACGTGAAATCGGTGAGCGGATAACGCGCGTTGACGATCGTAAGCCCGATGAGATCGGTCAGTCCGAGGATCGAGAATAGGCTGCCCTTCGGCAGATCGATTTCGATCTCGCCTGCAAGCAGCGGATAGGCCTCCTCCTCACCCGAGGTCATGAACACCGGCAACCCACGTTCGGCCAGCGAAGCAGCCTGAAGCAGGTGCAGGAAGGCATGGTCGCTGCGTGATCCTCCGAGCGCGCCGGCAAAGATCAAGGCTTCGGCGCCACGCGACAGCGCCGCCTCGACAGCGATTTCGCCATCGGTCGCAGCCTTGGCGGCGGGATAGGGCTCGCGCGGGACATCGGCAAATTCCGCGAGCAGCGCCTCCTCGGTCGAATCGAAATCGCCCACCCAGACGTCGGGGGTCACGGATAGCACCCGCGCATGCCGCATGCCGCCATCGGCCGCAACGAAGCGGCTGCCTGCGAGCTGGCGCGCAAGGCGATCGGTCGGGGTCAGTGCACCGCCGAGCAGAATGGTGAAGGTGGATCGGGCCATGGCAAAGCCCATAGCGCAAAGGCACGGGCAAGGAAAAGCAAGAAAACCGAACAAGGGCGCGATCCGGCGATTTTGCGTCCTCGTTGTCAGTGATCTTCGGGCAAGGTATCGGGAAACAGCATCTCCGCATAGATCCCGGGGTTGGAATCGGGGATCTCGATGGCGCCGACCGTGCGTCGGTAGAATTCGGCCGGGCCGACGCCGCCGATGATGGCGTAACCGTAGCCTGCGTCACGCATCGCCGTCAGGCTCACGCGCAAGAGCGCCTCGCCGATCCCCGTCCGCGCATGGCCTCGTCGACGCCCGTCGGCCCGAAGAAACCGAGCGCTGTGACATCGTGGCAGGCAAAGCCGACGATCCGGTCCTCGAACACCGCGATGTGCATGCACGTCGGCGTCGATCTGAAGGCCGCCTCCGCCTCGCCCGCCCAGCCGGAGCCAAATGTCTGCTCGATCCAGGGAACAACAAGCTTCGTTCGGGTGCCATTGCGCGGTGAATGCCGATACCGTCAGCAAGCGGTGATCTCGCTTGTGCCGGCAGTGCATAAAGGCGAACGAGCATGTCAGTCATCGCAGGCTCCTTCGGCGTCTGCAAACTCTGCCGACGATTTTACCCCATGCGCCGCGGCGCGAAAATGCGGGGCGGGCGCTTTTGCCGTCCTCAAACTTCGCTTGCCATCAAACCGGCTCGGCGGTAAATCTCTACCCGCTCTAACGGGGTGCCTTCCGACCGCATGGCGGCCGAAGGCTGAGAGGCGTTGAACGCCAACCCGCGGAACCTGATCCGGCTCATACCGGCGGAGGGATTAGACGCGATCGGATCGATACGCCCTTTTCCCATGCAACATCATTTTTAGGGAGAGGTGCCTGCCATGTCCAATTCATCGCAACTCAAGGTTCTTAGCCGGCTAGCGCTTGCCGCGACGGCAGGACTTGTCTTCGCGGCCAATGCCGTTGCTGCCGACAAGACGCTGACCGTCTACACCTATGAAAGCTTCATCACCGAATGGGGGCCGGGTGCCAAGGTCGCCGAAGCTTTCGAGAAGACCTGCGAATGCAAGGTCACCTATGTCGGCGTCGCCGATGGCGTCGAGCTTCTGACCCGCCTCAAGCTCGAAGGCGCGGCCTCCAAGGCCGACATCGTGCTCGGCCTCGATACAAACCTCGTCGCCGAGGCCAAGGCCACCGGCTTCTTCGCGCCGCACGGCATCGAGCCTGCCAACGTCAAGGTACCCGGCGACTTCACCGACGACACCTTCCTTCCCTATGACTACGGCCATTTCGCCGTCGTCTACGACACCCAGACCTTGAAGACGCCGCCGAAGAGCCTGAAGGAACTGGTCGAAGGCGACGCCTCTCAGAAGATCGTCATCGAGGATCCGCGCACCTCGACGCCGGGCCTCGGTCTGCTTCTCTGGGTCAAGGCCGTCTATGGCGACGAAGCCGGCGCCGCCTGGGCCAAGCTCAAGGACAGGGTACTGACCGTAACGCCGGGCTGGTCGGAAGCCTATGGCCTCTTCACCAAGGGCGAAGCGCCGATGGTGCTTTCCTACACCACGTCGCCCGCCTACCACATGGTGGCGGAAAACACCGACCGCTACCAGGCGGCCGAATTCTCGGAAGGTCACTACATCCAGATCGAAGTTGCCGGCATGACCAAGAGCGCCAAGGAGCCGGAGCTTGCCAAGCAGTTTCTCGCCTTCATGACCGGCCCGGAGTTCCAGTCGATCATTCCGACGACCAACTGGATGATGCCGGTCGCGGCGACCAAGGAGCCGCTGCCGGAGGCTTTTAGCAAGCTGGTCAATCCGGAGAAGACTTTCCTGCTGCCGTCGGAAGAGGTGGCGGCGAACCGCAAGGCCTGGATCGACGAATGGCTGGCCGCCATTAGCAAGAACTGAGGCGCATTTGTTCGCGCCTGCCGAAAATCGCATCACGATGACCGCCGGGACTTTAAGTCTCGGCGGTATCCTGCTGTTTGTCGGCCTGGCGATTGCAGCCCTTTTGCTCCAGAGCGGTGACTTCGGCAACAGCGTGCTGTTCGATGCCTATATCTGGCGGGTAACGCGCTTCACCTTGCTGCAGGCGAGCCTTTCGACGCTGCTTTCCGTTGTTCTTGCCATCCCGATCGCACGGGCGCTTGCGCGCCGGCCGAGCTTTCCCGGCCGCGTCTGGGTTCTGCGGGTGATGGCCCTGCCGCTCGGCCTGCCCGTGCTTGTCGGCGCGCTCGGGCTGATCGAGATCTGGGGCCGGCAGGGCGCGCTCAACACCGCCCTCGCCGGCCTCGGGCTGCAGCAGCCGATCAGCATCTACGGCCTTTTCGGCATCCTGCTCGCCCACGTCTTCTTCAACATGCCGCTTATCGCACGTCTCTTTCTCGCCGGGCTCGAGCGCATCCCTTCGGAATACTGGAGAACCGCCGCCAATCTCGGCATGCCGCCAGCCGCACTCTTCCGCTTTGTCGAGTGGCCGGTCCTTCGGGGATTGCTGCCAGGTGCTGCCGGCCTCGTCTTCATGCTCTGCGCCACCAGCTTCACGCTGGTGCTGACGCTCGGCGGCGGGCCTGCCGCCAGCACCATCGAGGTCGCGATCTACCAGGCGCTGCGCTTCGATTTCGACCCGCCGCGGGCGATCGCCCTGTCCGCCCTACAGATCGTCATGACCGGAGCCCTGCTCCTGGCTCTAACGCGTGTCGCGACCGAACCTGCACAAAGCGCAACCGCGGGCAAAATCTCCAGACGCTATGATGCAGGAACCGGCCTCTCCCGGACGTCCGACGCCGGCTGGATCCTGTTCTCGCTGCTCTTCATCGGCGCACCGCTGATCGCCGTCGTCGGTTCCGGCCTGCGTGCGGATCTGGTGAAGCTTGCCGGCGACCCGACCGTGCATCGTGCTCTCGTCACCAGCATTGTCATCGCCGTCCTCTCGGCATTCTTTTGCGTCACCATGGCCGCCGCGATGATCCGCGCCGCCGGCATCGTCGTGGCGCGTCGCCACGCCCCGACCTTGGCCAGGGCATTTGCGGGCACTGTCACCGCCAGCACGTCGCTGGTGCTGCTGGTGCCGCCGGTCGTGCTCGGTGCGGGATGGTTTCTGCTCCTGCGCCCCTTCGGCGATGTCGCCCGTTTCGCCCCCGCCATCGTCGTCGCCATCAACGCATTGATGCGCTGCCGTTCGTGCACCGGATCCTGGCACCGGCGATGGCAACACATGCCGCACGCACCGACCGACTGACAGCAAGCCTCGGCATCCGCGGCTTCCATCGCCTGCGATGGATCGACTTGCCGCCGCTCCGGAAACCGTTGCTGATGGCGTTCTCCTTCGCCATGGCGCTGTCGCTCGGCGACCTTGGTGCAGTGGCGCTGTTCGGTTCGCAGGACATGGTCACGCTTCCATGGCTGCTCTACAGCCGGATGGGCAGCTATCGCACCGCGGATGCAGCCGGTCTGGCGCTCTTCCTCGGCCTCATCTGCCTGATCTTCACCATGCTCGGCACGGCCGGCGACAGGCGAGTGCCGGAAGGACGAAACGCATGAATTCCCAGGCGGCGGTAGAACTTGTTGGCGTCGACGTTCGTTACGACACCACCGCACTGCACTTCGATTGCGCCATTCAGCCAGGTGGCATCGTCGCAGTTGCCGGGGCCTCCGGGTCGGGAAAGTCGACCCTCTTTCATGTCATCGCCGGTTTCGAGGAGCCGGACCGGGGCGAGGTTCGCATTCTCGGCAAGACGATGTCGGGACAGGCGCCGGCAGAACGACCCGTCTCCGTGATCTTTCAGGACAACAACCTGTTTGCACATCTCGACGTCGCGACCAATGTCGGCTTCGGCATCAGCCCCTCGCTTCGCCTGTCGGTCGCTGATCGCGCACGGATAGACGATGCCCTCGGCCGCGTCGGGCTCGACAGCTTCGGCAAGCGCCTGCCGCCGACGCTGTCCGGCGGCGAACGACAGCGTGTGGCGTTGGCGCGCGCCTTGGTGCGACATCGCCCGCTGCTGCTGCTGGATGAGCCTTTTGCCGCTCTCGATCCCGGCATGAGGGCCGGTATGCGGGCACTGCTGCAGGACCTGCATGATCAGGAAAACAACACGATCCTGATGATCACGCACCATCCCGATGACGTGAGGGCGCTGGCCGATAGCGTGCTTTTTCTGGACCAGGGGCGTATCATCGCCCATGACCCGGTCGAGCGCTTTCTCGAACGGCGCGATATGGCGTCCATCAACCGCTTTCTCGGCAACGCGTGATGCGACGTGGAATCTTGGAGCATTTCCAGGAAAAGTGCGAAGCGGTTTTCCGTCAGGAAATGCGTGGAAACAGGCAGATAGAGCGTTTCCGCGACGTCGTCTAAACCGGAAATGCTCTAGCGCGCGTGGTACTCCGCCACAATTTGACCGCCGCGCCATGCGACGCGCGGATTGTCCGGCCGGAGCGTCACGAATATTCGCGTATCCGTTGCCGTGATACCACGGGGCAACTATTTCTACCGGGGTAAACTAGGCAGGTGGCGCTGAAATCAGATACAGCAAGACCAGGGCTGGAATACTCTTGCCGGATCGGACGTATCCGGCTGAAAAAGTAAGACTTTCAACGCCGCCCGAGTCCCTGTTGTGGGGTGGCGTTGGACGGGAAACGGGCTGAGGCATGGAAAGTCATACAGTCAGAAACGACCGGTTCCCGCCCAAGCGCGGAGGCCTCCGGACACGTGCTGTGGTTGCATTGCTTGCGACGACGCTGCTTTCCGCCTGCCAGTCGGTGATCGAGCAGACCTACGAGCCGACCGTATCGCCGTCCTCCAATCCGCAGATCGTCGACGAAGTCCAGAAGAACGACCCCCGTGCCCAGCTCGGCGCGCGCGAACACCCGCGCATCGTCGCGAGCTACGGCGGGGAGTACAAGGACGCAAAGACGGAGCGGCTGGTCGCCCGCATCGCCGGCGCCCTGACGGCCGTCTCGGAAAACCCGCAGCAGTCCTACCGCATCACCATTCTCAATTCCCCGGCGATCAACGCCTTTGCGCTGCCCGGCGGCTATCTCTATGTCACCCGCGGCCTGCTTGCGCTTGCCAATGACGCGTCCGAGGTTGCGGCCGTGCTGTCGCATGAAATGGCGCACGTCACCGCCAACCATGGCATCGAGCGCCAGCAGCGCGAAGAGGCGGAAGTCATCGCCAGCCGCGTCGTCTCCGAGGTGCTGTCCTCGGATCTCGCCGGCAAGCAGGCACTGGCGCGCGGCAAGCTGCGTCTGGCCGCCTTCTCCCGCAACCAGGAGCTCCAGGCTGACGTCATCGGCGTGCGCATGCTGGGCGAGGCCGGTTACGACCCCTATGCGGCGGCACGCTTCCTCGATTCCATGGCCGCCTACAGCCGCTTCTCCGCGGTCGATCCGGAAGCAGACCAGAGCCTCGACTTCCTATCGAGCCACCCGAATGCCCCGCAGCGCGTCGATCTCGCGCGCCGGCACGCGCGCGCGTTTGGCGCCGAGGGCACCAGCGGCGACCGCGGGCGCGACTATTATCTCGCCGGCATCGACGGCCTGCTCTATGGCGACAGCCCGCAGGAAGGCTATGTCCGCGGCCAGACCTTCATGCATGGCCAGCTCGGCATTCGTTTCGACGTGCCGACCGGCTTCCAGATCGACAACAAGGCAGAAGCGGTCCTGGCAACCGGCCCCGGCGACGTGGCGATCCGTTTCGACGGCATCGCCGATACGGCCCGCAAGAGCCTGACGGATTACATCGCCAGCGGCTGGGTGACCGGCCTGCAGCCCGATACCATCCGTCCGATCAGCGTCAACGGTCTTGAGGCCGCAACGGCCCGCGCGTCTGCCGATCGCTGGGACTTCGACGTCACGGTCGTGCGCATCGACAACCGCATCTACCGCTTCCTGACTGCCGTTCCAAAAGGGTCGCGCGCGCTGGAGCCGACGGCAAACCAGCTGCGCGCAACGTTCCGCAAGATGACGCCGGCCGAAGCACAGTCGCTGAAGCCGCTGCGCATCCGCGTCGCCGTGGTCAAGCCCGGAGAGACGATCGCCATGCTGTCGGCCCGGATGATGGGTACCGACCGCAAGCTCGATCTGTTCCGGCTGATCAACGCCATGCAGGTGACCTCGACCATCAAGCCGGGCGACCGGGTGAAGATCATTTCCGAATAAACGCCAACGGCGCCGCACCATTCAGTCCGACGCCGTCTTATGTCTTCGTGTCAAAGATGCGAAATCGCTTGCCGTGCCCGACGCGCGTTTGACGCGTTGAGGTTTCCGGCGCGAACGTGCAACTGCGTCATCACGTGTTCACCCGTCCTATGGACGGGATGGCCACCCACTGCATGTTTCCTTAAATCCTATTCGATTTAAGGATAAAAACATGCAGCAATTCAAAGTGCTACAGCGACCTTAGCGCGTCTAATAAGACGCGCGGCGCTGTAGGCACGTCTCCCGAAAATGCTTCAGTGCACGACCGATGTCAGCGCCGGAGCCTTGGTTGCCAGCGCCGCCCTGAGCTTTTCAAGCGCCCGCGTCTCGATCTGGCGGACCCGCTCCTTGGAGATGCCGAGGTCGAGCCCGAGCTCCTCCAGCGTTGCGCCTTCCTCTGACAGACGTCGTGCGCGGATGATCCGCATCTCGCGCTCGGTCAGCGCACCCATGGCGTCGTGCAGCCAGATGCGGGCACGCTCGCCGTCGATCATGTCGCTCACCTGTTCGTCAGGCAGCGGCGCGTCGCTTGCGAGAAAGTCGAGGCGCTCTCCCCCATCGGAATCCGCCCCACCGACCGGTGCCTGCAGCGAGGTGTCGCTGCCGGAAAGGCGGGCATCCATGGTCTGGACGTCGGCAATGCTGACCCCGAGTGCGGCGGCAATTTCCTCATGCATAGCCTGCGATGTGAGCTGACGATCGCCTTGGGCAAGCCGCGCGCGCAGCCGGCGAAGATTGAAGAACAGCGCCTTCTGCGCCGAACTGGTGCCGCCACGAACGATCGACCAATTGCGCAGAACGTAGTCCTGCATCGAGGCACGGATCCACCAGGTCGCGTAGGTCGAGAAGCGCACTTCACGGCTGGGCTCGAAGCGCGCGGCGGCTTCGAGCAGGCCTATATGCCCCTCCTGAACGAGATCGCCCATCGGCAGGCCGAAATTGCGGAATTTTGCCGCCATGGAAATGACCAGCCGCATATGCGACATGGCGATCTTGTTGCGGGCGTCCTGATCGTGATCGTTTCGCCAGGCCGTGGCCAGGGCGTGTTCTTCTTCACGCTCGAGATAAGGCGCCTCCATCGCAATCTTGATCATGCGCCTGTCTGCTGTGAGAGTCCTCATCGATCGCTCCATGGCGGGCGCCTGGACGCCGCTAACGGGTGAAGTCCAAGGGCCGGACGGAAGGACCCGACCGACGCCGACGGCGGCTGGTGCGACGACACCGAAGCTTGAAGAACCGGTGCAGCGCCCTACTTCCAAACTACGAAGCTGAATTCTGACAGAAGATCAGAGCACCCAGATCGCCCCGGCAGGAAGGCGGCGCATCCCTGCCGGCTTTGATAAATGCGCGCCGGCGAGAAAAGTTCCCTCGCCCCGACGAAAAAGCTGCAAGCAGGAATGGTGCAAACGAAAAAGCCCGGCGCGATGGCCGGGCTTTGTCTTGTCGTGATGGTATGGGACTGGCGCTCTTTAAGCTGCCTCGTCCTGGGCGTCGTCTTCTTCGATCGCCTTGCCGCGCTTCGGACCCTTGTTAAGATTGGCTTCGACCAGGCGAACAGCCTCGGTCTCGGACATCTTGTTCACGGCCGCGATTTCGCGCGCCATGCGGTCGAGGGCAGCTTCATAGAGCTGGCGTTCGGAATAGGACTGCTCCGGCTGGTTTTCTGCGCGGTAGAGGTCGCGCACGACTTCTGCGATCGAGATCAGATCGCCGGAATTGATCTTGGCATCGTATTCCTGTGCGCGGCGCGACCACATGGTCCGCTTGACGCGAGCCTTGCCCTGCACAACCTTCAACGCGCGATCGACGAAATCGGTCTCCGAGAGCTTGCGCATGCCGATGCTGACGGCCTTGGCGACCGGCACCTTCAGGCGCATCTTGTCCTTTTCGAAATCGATGACAAAAAGCTCAAGCTTCATGCCGGCAACTTCCTGCTCCTCGATAGCGACGATCTGTCCGACGCCATGGGCCGGATAGACAATCGATTCACCGGTCTTGAAGCCGTGGCGTGTCGAAGATTTTTTCTGCTGGGTCGTCATTCGTTTCAAAAACTCCCTGTTTCGCACCCGGCCATTCTTGGCCGGGGCCGGGTCAGTGAGGCCCGGGATAGACGGGGATACCGCCGGGTGGGTCCATCCTGGTCCGTCCAAAGGAACCCAAACAATCCCATCAAACGCGGTCACAATAGAGAGACGCAACGGTGCGTATCTGGAAAAACCGCGCTGTGGAGATCGTTTGCTTTCGTGAGGTTTTCGGGCGCGCAAAAACACCCTCTGTGGATCAGTAGAAGGACCCTATCACAAAAAACTGCGGAAATCAATAATTTGCTGCATGGCAGCCATCAAGCCGCCATTCTCGCAGATGCGAGGGCGGAGCCTGATTTTCCCCAGATTTGACGCCGGGGTCATTATCGTCTCGCCAGCCTCGGCGCACGGACCGAGGCCGAGCGCCTCAGTCGCCCTGGCCGGGTTCGGCAGAGAAGTACTTCTCGTACTTGCCTTCGACCCCGTCCATTTCCTTGGCTTCCGGCATCGCGTCGCGCTTGATGGTGACGTTCGGCCACTTGGTGGCAAAATCAGCGTTCACTTTCAACCACATATCGAGGCCCGGCTCGGTGTCTGGCTTGATGGCCTCGGCAGGACATTCCGGCTCGCAGACGCCGCAATCGATGCATTCATCGGGATGAATGACGAGAAAATTCTCGCCTTCGTAGAAGCAGTCCACCGGGCAGACTTCAACGCAATCCATGTACTTGCAGCGAATGCAATTGTCGGTCACGACATACGTCATGAGGTACTCCAGCCAATGCTCACGTTTGATGGCGGACCGCAATCAATGGTGATGCTCATGTCCGCGCATGCTAGGAATGTCCGGCGCGCATAGCTGCCGAAGCAAGACCGATGCACTCAACGTGGGTTGTCAGGTAAAGGCTTTATGGACCCTTTGCAAGAATATTCAATGCGCAAAACGCCGCGCTGAAGGCAGAGTTTTCTAATCGTCGAGCGGATTGAAACCGGGCTTCAACCGGTCGGTTTCGCGCCGCTCTTTCTTGGTGGGTCGCCCCGCCCCCGGCTCACGCGTCGCGAGGTCAAAAGCCGAGAGCTTTTCCCGCGGCTCCGCCGGCGTCAGGTCCTCGTAGAGCAGCCGCGCCTCATCGAAAGGGCAGCGTCGTTCGCCGGGCAGAAGCACACGCACGATCACGTCGCGCCGTTCGAGCGACACAGCGAGCACATCGCCCGCCTTCACCTGGAAGGAGGACTGCTTGACCCGTTCGTCATTGACAGTGACGTGCCCCGCCTCGATCGCCTTTTGGGCGAGCGAGCGGGACTTCAACAGGCGCGTGAAGAACAGCCATTTGTCGAGACGCTGGCGCGATGCCGGGTTGGACGCAGACTGTTTCTCCATGGCGTTCCTACTTCTTCATCTGCTCCTTGAGAGCGGCAAGCTTGGCAAAGGGCGAATCCGGATCGATCGGCTTCTCCTTGCGCGGCGGGCGCGCCTCGAACTTGGCCGCGTTCGGCTTGCCGCCGCGATCGTGACGATCATGGCGATCCTGCCGCTGGCCACCCTCGGGCTTGCCGTCGTGCCGCTTGCCGCGGGCCGGTGCGCCGGCCTTGCGGCCGCCTTCGCGTCCCTCGCCCTGGCCTTGGCCTTGCCCCTGGCGCGGACCGCCACGGCGCTGATCGCCCTGGTGACGGCCACCCTGGCGCTGATTGTCCTGGCGGGTGCCCGGACGCCAGAGGAGAACCGGCTTGGCTTCGGCAGCCTCGGCACCCTCTTCCGCGGTTGCCTGGGGAGCGGCAGCTTCGCCTTCGGCAGTCGCCGGCTCGACGGAGGCAGGTGCCTCGGTTTCAGCCGCCGGTTCGCCTTCACCGCTTGCATCCGCATCGTCGTGGTCGGCGGCAGCTTCCGTGGACGCCTCGGCCGGGGCTGCAGGCGCCACGCCCTGGCTTGCCAGGAACGCTGCGGCATCCTCGGCCTTCACGCTATCGGCGCGGTAGCCAAGCCCCTTGAGAATTTCTTCCATATCGTCAGGCGTTGCGCCGAGAATGGAGAGCATGGAGGTCGTCGCGGTGAAGCGACGGCCGTCATAGGCGCCTTCGGGACGCGGCTGCGCACCCGGCTTCCACTGCAGCAGCGGACGGATGAGATCCGCCAGACGCTCGAGGATGTCGATGCGAACGGCACGCTTGCCGAGGAAACGGAAGCCCGCGAGCTTGTAGAACGTCCGCTCAAACGAGGGATCGGTAACGACCGAGGTGCGGCCAGCGGCCAGCATCGGGATCAGATCGCCATAGCCAGCCTTGTCGAGGCCATCGTTCTTCAGCGCCCAGAGCAGCGTAATGAGCTCGGCCGGAGCCGGCTTCAACAGCGCGGGCAGGAAGATGTGATAGGCGCCGAAGCGGACGCCATACTTGCGGATCGAGGCGCGACCGTCCTGGTCGAGCGACTTCACCTCTTCGGCGACGTCGCGGCGGAACAGCACGCCGAGATTTTCGACGAGCTGGAATGCCAGCCCCTTGGCGAGGCCTTCGAGATCCTCGGCGCGCGAGATATCGTCAAGCGGTTTCAGCACCGTGCCGATATGATGGTTCACGAAACGCTCGATGCGGGCGACGACATGCTCGCGCGCATTGGCCTGCAGCTGCTCGTCGGCAAGCAGGATGACGCGCGGACGCATGACATGGTCGCTGGCCGCAAGCCGAGCCACGGGATCGCCGAGCCAACGCACCAGTCCGTCGGACGATAGCGCAAGGTCGCCATTGCCGGAGGCGTGCAGACGCGCCGCACGCGCTTCGAACTCGAGCGCCAGCGCCTTCTGCGCAGCACCCTGCACGGCCTTGGCATCCGGTCCGTCTCCGCCGGTCGCCAGCGTAAACCGGAAACCGGTTAGTTGTCCTACGTGATGGCCTTCAACGAAGACGTCACCATTCACACTGATTTCAGCTTCCAGCATAGCATTCTCTCTCAGGCGCTTCATGAGCACAGATGTCCTGCGATCAACAAAGCGTTTCGTCAACCGTTCATGTAGTGCGTCGGACAATCGATCTTCAATTTCCCGCGTCTTTTCTTGCCAGTGTGTCGGATCGGCAAGCCATCCGGGCCGGTTCGACACATAGGTCCAGGTTCTGATCTGCGCGATTCGCGCCGAAAGTGTGTCGATCTCACCATCGGTATAATCCGCCCGACGGACTTGCTCGGCCATGAAATCTTCGTTCACGGCGCCACGTCGGACAAGATCGGCGTAGATCGTGGAGATCAGATCGGCGTGTTGAGCCGGTGTAATGCGGCGATAATCCGGCAATGCACAGGCTTCCCACAATTTTTCGACCCGGTCCGGCGTCGTCGCCAGATCGGCCACTTCGGGATAGCGCGACAAATGTTCGAACGCCTGCTGATCCACCGCAGGTAGAGCGCGCGCAAGCCCCGGAATTGTCGGGGCGGCATCCAGGCTTCGCTTCAACGCGGCAAGCGACGCATAGTCAAACGCCTTGGAGCGCCATTGCAGCACCTTGAGCGGATCGAATTCATGTGACTCGATGCGATGCACCAGCTCGTTGTCGAACGGATCGACCCGGCCGGTGACGCCGAACGTGCCATCGCGCAGGTGCCGCCCGGCACGCCCGGCGATCTGCGCCAGTTCGGCCGGATTGAGGTTGCGGAACTGGTAGCCGTCGAACTTGCGGTCCTGTGCGAAGGCGACATGGTCGACGTCGAGGTTCAATCCCATGCCGATCGCATCGGTCGCCACCAGAAACTCGACGTCGCCTTCCTGATAGAGCGCGACCTGGGCATTGCGCGTGCGCGGCGACAGCGCCCCGAGCACGACGGCAGCGCCGCCGCGCTGACGGCGGATCAGCTCGGCAATCGCATAGACTTCGTCTGCCGAAAAGGCGACGATGGCCGAGCGATGCGGCAGGCGGGTGATTTTCTTCGACCCGGCATAGAGCAGCTGCGACATGCGCGGGCGTTCGACGACGGTGATGCCCGGCAACAATTGTTCGAGGATCGGCCGCATCGTCGCGGCCCCGAGCAGCAGCGTCTCGCCGCGGCCGCGCAGATAGAGCAGCCGGTCGGTGAAGATGTGACCACGCTCGAGATCGCCGGCGAGCTGCACTTCGTCGATCGCCACGAAGGACGCCGTCGTTTCGCGCGGCATCGCCTCGACCGTGCAGACCGAGTAGCGGGCGCGATGTGGGGTGATCTTTTCCTCGCCGGTGATCAGCGCAACGTTGTGATGGCCGACCTTTTCGACAACACGCGTATAGACCTCGCGCGCGAGCAGCCGCAGCGGCAGCCCGATGACGCCGCTATCGTGCGCGATCATGCGCTCGATCGCATAATGCGTCTTGCCGGTATTGGTTGGCCCGAGCACCGCGGTGACGCCGCGGCCGCTCAGGATCATGGGGTGAACGGACACGTCATCGATCCCGGGCATTCAAGAACATAAGAGGCGCCTTTACGCGCCGGCGGCAAACACATGCCCACGCACCGCGGCAAACGCAAGGGGCGCCGGCAACTAAAACCATTTCCCGGCAAACCAGCGCCTGCCCGCACCACCATATCTGGACGTGCGAAATTAAGGTTCGGAACAGCCACGGAACGAATCGGCGACGAATCGCTGACTCCACTCGATTCACTGTATGTTCACGGCTACATATAGATTGCAACTGCCAATATTGCACCACATGCTGAATCACGTCTCTGGCAGCGCGTGCGCCGTGCACCCCGAGCGTTAATCTGGGTTGCCGAAGCATTAAAGGTGGCAAAGGATTCGGAATCCAAGACTCTGGAAAGTTTAGGAAATTTTAACCGAAGAATCAGGCTGATTCGCCGGAATCAGGGAATGGGAATCGCTGCGTTAACACATCGACCAAAGCCGGAACGAATCGACGACGAATCACAGACATCACTGCGTTCCACATTCGTTCTCCACAACATATGGTATGTCGACGCACGGCAAACAACAGGCCAGAAACCGGCTTTCTCCAACTTGCGGACAGATTCCGGTGCGCCATTAACCTTCTGTCTTTGAACCGAGCAGGCAATAAAAATGAAACGGCGCCCCAAACGGAGCGCCGTCGAAAGTGCGGGCGATAACAGGATCAGACGAAGAACTGTCCGCCATTGGCGGAGATCGTCGACCCCGTGATGAAGCCGGCATCGTCGGATGCGAGGAAAACCACGCAGCGGGCAATCTCCTCCGGCTCGCCCAGACGACCGACCGGGATCTGCGGAATGATCCGCTCGTTGAGAACCTTTTCCGGTATCGCCCGCACCATCTCCGTGCCGATGTAGCCCGGGCAGATGGCATTGACAGTGATGCCTTTGGCAGCCCCTTCCTGGGAGAGTGCCTTGGTGAAGCCGAGATCACCGGCCTTGGCGGCCGAGTAGTTCGCCTGCCCCATCTGGCCCTTCTGGCCGTTGATCGACGAAATGTTGATCACCCGCCCGAAGCTGCGGTCCCGCATGCCGGTCCAGACCGGATGGGTCATGTTGAACAGGCCGGTCAGGTTGGTGTCGATCACCTCGCCCCATTGCTCCGGGGTCATCTTGTGGAACATGGCATCACGGGTGATGCCGGCATTGTTGACAAGCACTTCGATCGGCCCAAGGTCGGCCTCGACCTTGGCAATGCCGTCGACGCAGGACTGATAGTTGGAGACATCCCACTTGTAGACCGGGATGCCGGTTTCCTCCTTGAACGCCTGCGCCTTCTCGTCATTGCCGGCGTAGTTGGCAGCAACCTTGTATCCTGCATTCTTCAGCGCGATGGAAATCGCGGCGCCAATGCCGCGTGACCCGCCCGTAACCAATGCTACCCTGCTCATGCTCGCCTCCCACTTGATTAATTCAGTTTATCAAAGGCCTTCTTCATCAATTTTTCGCCCATATGCTGCCCGTAGATCCTGGCCGCAGCCTGAAATTGCGGATCAGCGAGCATGGACATTCCGACCTCGCACTTGGTCAGCGCGAGGTTCATCAACAGACTGCTCATCTGGACGACGTAGGATTTGACACTGCCGCTGTCGTCGTTGAGGGCAGCGATCATCAGGTTCTTGAAAACGGTCTCGTCATCGACAGTCGTGTGGTCCAGCATGCACTGGACCACTTTTGCCTGTTCGAACGGCGGAGATGTCGCATGACCCTGGTTCGCCGACGAAGCGACAAACAGGACCGAAAAGATCAACCCGCTGACATGACGCATGCGGTCGGGCCGGTCAGAGACGCTCGACGCACATGGCGACGCCCATGCCGCCACCGATGCACAAGGTCACAAGGCCCTTGGAAACGCCGCGGCGCTTCATTTCGAACAGCAGCGTGTTGAGAACGCGGGCGCCGGACGCGCCGATCGGATGTCCGATCGCAATCGCGCCGCCATTGACGTTGACGATCGACGGATCCCAGCCGAGGTCCTTGTTGACCGCGCAGGCCTGTGCCGCGAAGGCCTCGTTGGCTTCGACGAGTTCGACATCACCGATCGCCCAGCCGGCCTTCTCCAGCGCCTTGCGCGATGCCGGGATCGGGCCTGTGCCCATCACCTGCGGATCGACGCCGGCCGTGGCCCAGGAAACGATGCGCGCGAGCGGCTGAATGCCGCGCTTGGCGGCCTCTGCCTCGGTCATCAGCAGGGTGGCGGCGGCACCGTCATTGAGGCCGGATGCGTTGCCGGCGGTCACGGTTCCCTCCTTGTCGAAGGCCGGACGCAGCTTGGTCATCTGGTCGATGGTCGCGCCATGGCGGATATATTCGTCCTGATCGACGATGACGTCACCCTTGCGGCCCTTGACGACGAACGGAACGATCTCGTCAGCGAAGCGGCCCGCCTTCTGCGCGGCCTCGGCCTTATTCTGCGACGCCAGCGCAAACTGATCCTGCTCCTCGCGGGTCAGCTGCCACTGACGGGCGACATTCTCCGCGGTGATACCCATGTGGTAGCCGTAGAAGGCGTCCGTCAGGCCATCCTTGATCATCGTGTCGATCATCTTGAAGTCGCCCATCTTCACGCCGCCACGCAGGTGCGAGCAATGCGGTGCCATCGACATCGACTCCATGCCGCCGGCAATGATGATTTCTGCATCGCCGGATGCGATCTGCTGCATGCCGAGCGCGACTGCGCGCAGGCCCGAGCCGCAAAGCTGGTTCATGCCCCAGGCGGTCTTTTCTGGCGGAATGCCCGCCTTCATCGCGGCCTGGCGCGCCGGGTTCTGGCCTTCGCCTGCCTGCAGCACCTGCCCGAGGATCACTTCATCGACCTCGTTCGCCTCGACGCCGGCGCGTTCGAGTACCGCCTTGATGACGGCGGCGCCAAGCTCGTGGGCCGGTGTGTTGCCGAAGGCACCGTTGAAGGATCCGACGGCGGTACGTGCCGCGCTGGCGATCACGATGGAGGGATTGCTCATGGGGGACGTTTCCTCAGATTTTCTTGCGTGACGACAGCAGACTGGCAAAGCGCGGGGCGCAAGTCAAACGCCTTGATGCACTGCCGCAAAACCGTCATCCCCTGCCGACCGCGAGATTTCGCACTTGCGTCGCCGCATCGCACAAAGACATTGTCAGCGGCATTCGTTTGCGGATACTCTGAAAAGTAGAAAAAGACGGACCGCGGGTAATGAGGAGAGCCTGATGGCGAAGAACGACGGCCAGATCGTAATCAAGAAATATGCGAACCGGCGGCTCTACAACACCGGGACCAGCACCTACGTCACGCTCGACGACCTGGCCGTGATGGTGAAGAAGGGCGAGGAGTTTACCGTACAGGACGCCAAATCAGGCGAAGACATTACCCATTCGGTTCTGACGCAGATCATCTTCGAGCAGGAATCCAAGACCGGCAACACGCTGCTGCCGATTTCGTTCCTGCGCCAGCTGATTTCCTTCTACGGCGACCAGATGCAGATGGTCGTGCCGAGCTATCTCGAGCACTCGATGCAGGCCTTCACCGAGCAGCAGGTGCAGATGCGGGAGCAGATCAACAAGGCCTTCGGCGACACGCCGCTCGGCAAGAACCTGCAGGCGCCGCTGCAACTGGTCGAGGAGCAGGTTCGGCGCAACACAGAGATGTTCCATCAGGCGATGCAGATGTTTTCGCCGTTCATCGCCTCGCCTCCGGTCAAGGAGACCAAGAAGGCGGAAGCCAAGGATATCGACGAGTTGAAGGAGCAATTGCGCGCCCTTCAGACCAAGCTCGACAATCTCGGCTGAGCGTATCGCGACGGCGCCGCGGTCCTCATCGGCACGCGGCGATGTGAGCGTTCTTCTTCAGTCCGCTTCAAAGACCGATTGAAACGTCCCGGCCGGCCGATCGCATCGACACGGAGAAGCCGGCGATGACGTCGATGAAGCTGATCGTCATCAGGATGAAGAAGATTTGTGTGGCCGCCGGGGCGACCAGTAGGAACTCGACCAGGAACGCGATGAAGAGCACCATCGACAACAGATGGTCCATCAGCGCCCGCGTGCCGGTGCGGGTCGCCTTGAGAATTTCCACGAAAAGCAGAAGCAAGGCCACGACGATCAGGAGATCGCCGAAGCTCATGGCCCATGTCGCGCCGGACAGCATGGACAGCGACATCACGCCGGCACCGAGGCCAGCCGTGCCGCCGAAAAGGCCGAGCATGGCAAGGTTGTAGATGGCAAAGGGCAGGATCAGCAATGGAATGGCGGCAAGCATGAACAAATGCGCTCCCTCTTCAATGAGTGATCGCTACATGCGCCACGTGACGCCAGAGATCACCACGCCGACTTAATACCAACCTCTCCGTCGAGAAGATGTCAGGCATGCAAAAGAAAAGGGCTGGCAAAGCCAGCCCTTTAACTCGGTCCGCCAATGTCAGCGCTTATGCGCTTTCCTTCGGGGTCAGAACCTGACGACCACGGTACATGCCGGTCTTCAGGTCGATGTGGTGCGGGCGACGCAGTTCACCGGAGTTCTTGTCTTCGATGTAGGTCGGCGTCTTGAGGGCGTCAGCAGAACGGCGCATGCCACGCTTGGACGGGCTCGTTTTTCTTTTAGGTACAGCCATTTCATTCTCCACTTATCGGGCAAAACACTGTTCAGCAGCCGAAATGGCCGTATAAAACAGATGTTAATCACGGAAATTTGGCGCGCTTATACATGGCGAACTGCCGCTTGACCAGTCCCCGAGCGCAATTTTTCGACTCCTCCTCGCAAGGAAGTCGAATCAGACTTCTTCCTCGGCAACGATCCACGGTTCCGCTCGTGCGGCCGCTTCCCATTTCCGGGATGCCGGATGCGCCTTTACTCGCTCCATATATCCCAACGTCGTGGGGTCGCTAACGAGATTGTAGACGTCGAAGCGGTTAACCACAGGCGCGTACATCGCATCCGCAGCCGTGAACGACCCGAAAAGGAACGGACCGCCGGAGCGCGCGAGCGCGTCGGCCCAGATCGTCTCGATGCGGGCGACATCGGCGCGCACGTCGCCCGAAACCCCAAGCGTCTGTTTCTGCCGGCGAATGTTCATCGGGCAGGCGCTGCGCAAGGCACGAAAGCCGGAGAGCATTTCGCAGGCATAGCTGCGCGCCCGCGCCCGGTCCTGTTGGTCTGCCGGCCAAAGCCCGGCATCCGGAAACAGTTCGGCGACATATTCGATGATCGCCAGCGACTCCCAGATCTTGACGTCGCCATGCTCGAGAAGCGGCACACGCCCGGTCGGCGAGATTTCCCGCAGCTTCGGGTTTCCGGCCGCAAAATCGAAGGGAATGACCACGTCCTCGAAGGCAATGCCTGAGGCTTCGAGCGCCAGCCACGGTCGCAGCGACCAGGACGAATAGTTCTTGTTGCCGACGTAAAGGACGAGTTTGTTCAAGATTGGATCTCCCTATGCACCCTGCTGCAACCATTACAGCGCCGCGCGTCTTATTAGACGCGCAAAGGTCGCTGTAGCACTTTGAACTGCTGCATGTTTTTATCCTTAAATCGAATAGGATTTAAGGAAACATGCAGTAGGCCACGGCGAGCATCAGGACCAATGAATAGGCGTCATCTCAATCATAAAGGCAGGTGATGTATCCGCCCGATCGGCTGGCCCGGCGCTCGATCAGTGATGCCAGGCGTTTCAGTCCGCGCCCCGGTTTTCCGGCGTTGCGCTCTTTCGGGTTGGGCAGCGACACGGCGAGAAGAGCGGCCTGGCGCCTGGAAAGCTTGGCGGCGGAAACGCCGAAATGGTGGCGGGCGGCAGCCTCGATGCCGTAGATACCGTCACCCCATTCGGCGACATTCAGGTAGATCTCCATCATCCGCTGTTTGCTCCAGACGAAGTCGGCGGCGATGGCGAGCGGCAGTTCCATCGCCTTGCGCACGAAGGAGCGGCCGTTCCAGAGGAAGAGGTTCTTCACCGTCTGCATCGGGATGGTGCTGGCGCCGCGCGTCGATTCCCCATCGAGCGCATCCTCAACCACGCCCCGCATCTGCCCCCAGTCGACGCCGTCGTGGATGCAGAACTGGCCATCCTCCGACATCATCACCGATTGCACCAGCACCGGCGCTATCTTGTCGAACTCGACCCACTGTCGGTCATAGCCGCGCAGCAGCACGAGGTCGCGCAGCATCAGCGTCGAAACCGGGCGAATGAAGTCGATGAGATAGAGCGCAATCAGCGCATAGGGCAGAAGCAACAGGCCAAGAACGACGAAAATGATGCGACGGCGATGCAGGCGCCACGTCCGACGGAGGGACGACCAGCGACTGGCGGGCATATCGCCCTCCTCACGCGCCTCGGGAACGATGTCCACGGCCTGACTGTCCACCTCTCTGTCCATCCGTTTCTCTTAGTGCATGGGCTGGCAAAGTTGAACGGGCTTTCTGGCAAAAGGCAAGGCACTCACAGGTCTGTCCTCGACAAAGCGCACTGCCGCGACACGAAAGCCCGTTGAAAGCGCCTTTCGCGCATGTCAAAGAGCGCTCATGAGACAGGAAACACCGACCTTCGAGACCCAACTGAAACGCAACGCGCTCGCGATCGAGACGCTGCTGGGGCGCCTGCTGGGTTTGAGCATCGAACCCGACGAGATCGGCCGCCCGGAAAACCTGCTCGGCGCGATGCGTCACGGCGTCCTCAACGGCGGCAAGCGGTTGCGCCCGTTTCTGGTGATCGAATGCGCCAGCCTGCTGGGCGGACGCTTCGATGCAGCGCTGCGGGTCGGTGCGGCGCTCGAATGCGTCCACTGCTACTCTCTGGTCCATGACGACCTGCCGGCGATGGACGACGACGACATCCGGCGCGGCCAGCCGACCGTACACAAGGCTTTCGACGAGGCGACTGCGATCCTTGCCGGCGACAGCCTGCTGACCTTCGCCTTCGACATCATCGCATCGCCGGAGACGCCGCTTGCCGACGCACAGAAGGCGGCGCTTGTCCTCGCGCTGGCGCGTGCTGCCGGCCATGGCGGCATGGCCGGTGGACAGGCGCTCGACCTTGCGGCGGAGAAATCCACTCCCGACGAAGCCGGCATCGTCACCCTTCAGGCGATGAAGACAGGCGCGCTTCTGCGCTTTGCCTGCGAGGCGGGCGCGATCGTCGCCGGAGCAGACGCGAACGACCGTCACCGTCTGCGCAGCTTCGGCGAAAAGATCGGCCTTGCCTTCCAGCTCGCCGACGACCTGCTTGACCTCACCGCCGACGCCGAGACCATGGGCAAGGCAACCGGCAAGGATGCCGCACGCGGCAAGGGCACGCTCGTCGCGCTCCACGGACAGGCCTGGGCCGAGACCCGGCTGGAACAACTGGTGGCGGAGGCAGAGGCGCTGCTCGAACCCTATGGCGAGCGCTCGTCGATCCTTGCCGAAACCGCCCGCTTCATCGCCAATCGCAGGAATTGAATCGTGAGCAAATACTGGTCGCCCATCGTTTCGACGCTCAAGCCCTATGTGCCAGGCGAACAGCCGCGCATCGCCAACCTCGTCAAGCTCAATACCAACGAGAGCCCCTACGGCCCTTCGGACAAGGTTCTGAGCGCAATCACCGCAGCGGCCAACAGCGATCTCAGGCTCTACCCCGACCCCCTGGCGCTCCGCCTGCGTGAAACGATCGCGGCCCGTCACCGGGTCACCGCCGGCGAGGTCTTCGTCGGCAATGGTTCGGACGAGGTCCTGGCCCACATCTTTGCCGGGCTGTTGAAGCACGACGCCCCGCTGCTCTATCCCGACATCTCCTACAGCTTCTATTCGACCTACGCCCGGCTGTTTGCGATCGATGCCGTCGAAGTCCCGCTCGACACTCAATTCCGCATCGATCTAGCCGATTACGACAGGTCCTGCGGCGCCATCATCCTGCCAAACCCGAATGCGCCGACCGGCATCGGCCTGCCGCTTGCCGAAATCGAGCGGCTCGTTGCCGCCCACCCGGATCAGCCAGTTGTCATCGACGAGGCCTATATCGACTTCGGCGGCCAGTCGGCGATCGCGCTGGTGCCGAAATACGAAAACCTGCTGGTCGTCCAGACCTTCTCCAAGTCGCGTGCGCTCGCGGGCCTGCGCGTCGGCTTCGCCATCGGTCAGCGGCCGCTGATCGAGGCGCTGGAGCGGGTGAAGGACAGCTTCAACTCCTATCCGCTTGGCCGCCCGGCCCAGGCAGGAGCGACCGCTGCGATCGAAGACGAAGCCTGGTTCGAAACGACCCGCAAGAAAATCATGGCATCCCGTGAACGCCTCACCGGTCAACTCGCCGAGCGCGGTTTCGAGGTCCTCCCATCGCAGGCAAACTTCGTCTTCGCCCGCCATCCCGGCCATTCCGGCGACGCGCTGATGCAGGCGCTGCGTGAGCGTGCCGTGCTCGTGCGCCATTTCGCCAAGCCCAGGATCTCCGATTTCCTGCGCATCACCATCGGCACCGATGCCGAATGCGCCCGGCTGATCGAAGCGCTCGACGACATTCTCTGAGATCTGGTCCCGAGACGGGGGCTCTCAGACTTGGCTCAGGCACTTGGCCGCGAAAGACACATTCGCTAAGGTCCGGCGATCCACGCCGGAGCCCTCTCCATGTTCGACCTGTCGCCATACCTTTCGCAACTCGCGGTCGCCTGGACGGCCTATATGATTGCGACCGCATCGCCAGGTCCGGCGGTGCTTGCAATCATCACCACCTCGATCAGCCAGGGGCGCAAGGCGGGCCTGGCGCTCGCCTTCGGCGTACTGTCCGGCAGCTACACCTGGGCGATGCTAACGGCATCCGGCCTTTCTGCGCTCATCGGCGCTTACGGACAGGCGCTGATCGTCCTGAAGATCGCCGGCGCCTGCTACCTGTTCTGGCTCGCCTACAACGCGCTACGCGCCGCCATGCGCGGACATGCGCCCCCAAAGGCGATGCCGGGCCAACCACAGGCGTTGCTGAAGAAGCACTATCTCAAGGGGCTCGGCATCCACCTGACCAATCCCAAGGCGATTTTCTCCTGGATCATGCTGGTCTCGCTCGGCATGCCCGCCGGCGCGCCGACGGCCGTGACCGCCGCCTTCATCGCCGGATGCATGCTGCTCGGTCTCGTGACCTTCTGCGGTTTTGCGATCGTGTTCTCGCTGCCGCCGGTGCATCGCGGCTATCTCAAGTCGCGACGCATCATCGAGAGCCTGATGGCAGGCTTCTTCGCTTTCGCAGGATTGAAACTGCTGACGACGCGGCTCTGAGCTAGAGCATTTCCAGGAAAAGTGTGAAGCGGTTTTCCGTCAGGAAATGCGTAGAAACAAAGAAACAGAGCACTTGTGTGATTCCGCTTAAACCGGAAACGCTCTATTCGGCCGCGGCCTGACCCTGGCCGTAACGCTTTTCGATATAGTCGGAAACGAGCGTCTCGAAATCGCCGGCAATGTTGGGGCCGCGCAGCGTCATCGCCTTCTGGCCGTCGATGAAGACGGGTGCGGCCGGCGTTTCGCCGGTGCCGGGCAGCGAGATGCCGATATCGGCATGTTTGCTTTCGCCGGGGCCGTTGACGATGCAGCCCATGACCGCGACCTTGAGGCCTTCGACACCCGGATATTTCTCGCGCCAGACCGGCATGTTGCGGCGGATGTCGTCCTGGATCTTCTGGGCGAGCTCCTGAAACACCGTCGACGTCGTGCGGCCGCATCCGGGACAAGCGGCAACGACGGGAATGAACTGGCGGAAGCCCATGACCTGCAGCAGTTCCTGCGCCACCTGCACCTCGCGGGTGCGGTCGCCGCCGGGCTCCGGCGTCAGCGAAATACGGATTGTGTCGCCGATGCCCTGCTGCATGAGAATGCCGAGCGAGGCCGACGAGGCAACGATGCCCTTGGTGCCCATGCCGGCTTCGGTGAGGCCGAGATGCAGCGCATGGTCCGAGCGCGTCGACAGCATGGCATAGACGGCGATCAGGTCCTGAACACCCGACACCTTGGCCGAAAGAATGATGCGGTTGCGCGGCAGGCCGATGTCTTCGGCAAGTTCGGCCGAAAGCAGCGCCGACTGCACGATCGTCTCGCGCGTCACCTGCTGGGCCGTCAGCGGAAACCCGTTCGCCTGGTTCTCATCCATCAGCCGCGTCAGCAGTTCCTGATCGAGCGAGCCCCAGTTGACGCCGATGCGCACCGGCTTGTCGTAGCGGATCGCCATCTCGACGATCTCGGCGAACTGCTTGTCCTTCTTGTCCTTGAAGCCGACATTGCCCGGGTTGATGCGGTACTTCGCCAGCGCCTCGGCGCAGGCCGGATGGTCGGCAAGCAGCTTGTGGCCGATATAGTGGAAATCGCCGACGAGCGGCACGTCGAGGCCGAGGCGCTCGAGCCGATCGCGGATCTTCGGCACCGCAGCCGCACTTTCGTCGCGGTCGACGGTAATGCGCACCAGCTCCGAGCCGGCCTTGTGAAGCGCCGCCACCTGCGCCACCGTTCCGTCGATATCGGCGGTGTCGGTATTGGTCATCGATTGGACGACCACCGGCGCACCGCCGCCGACTATGACTCCGCCGACATCGACGGCGACGGACGCGCGGCGGGGCTGCGGATCAAAATCAAAGGCGGCAGACATGAAGGCCTCTTGGTCCCCCAGGTCACGCCGGTGACCTGGTCTCATCGTTTCAGCGCGGGATGCAGACGGAAACCCGCATGGGTTTTCCCGTTCCGCTCCTGCTTTTCGTCCATCAGGTGGATGAGGAAAGCATCGTTGTCAACGGCGACATCATGCCCTGACGGCGATTTGATGGCAGGCGCCCGACCTCAATGGCCCTTTCCATGGTCCGCATGAACGGCATGGTGCGACAGCATCAGCACGACGATGAACAGCACCGGCACCGAGGCGAAGATGATCGCAAAGCCTGTATGTTCGGCGACGAAGCCGATCAGCGACGGTGCGAACAGCATGCCGGAATAGCCCATGAAGGTTGCGACCGAGAGGCCGATACCCGGCTGCAGGCCCGGCATGTTGCCGGCGGCCGAAAACGCGATCGGCACCATGTTGGAAATGCCGATCCCGGCAATCGCAAAACCGAGGATGGCGAGGTAGGCATTCGGCGCGAGGCCCGCCAGCACCATGCCGACAAGCGCTGTGACCGTGCAGATGCGCAGCGTCCGCTTGGCGCCGAAACGATCACGCACATGGTCTCCGGCAAAACGCATCGTCGCCATCGTCGCAGAGAAGGCGGCAAAGCCGAAGCCGGACAGTTCGACCGAAGCGCCGAGTTCGTTGCGCAGATAGAGCGCACCCCAATCGAGCACGGTTCCTTCCGGCACCATCGAAAACAGCGCCATGATGCCGATCAGCCAGGGAAGCGGCGTCATCGGCAGGCGCAGCTTTTCCTTGGTGGCGGCGGGGTGCGGCTTGTCGGCCAGGATCATCGGCCAGGCGATCGCGAGCACTGCCAGGCTGAGCAAGGTCACGACGATGACGTGCGGCAGAACGCCGAAGCGCGCCATCAGGAAGCCGCCAATGCCGGCACCGATCAGGCCGCCGAGGCTCCAATAGGCGTGGCAGGAGGACATGATGGCGCGGCGCATCGATTTTTCGACCTCGACCGCATTGGCGTTCATCGCCACGTCCATCGCGCCGACGAAGCCGCCGAGCAGGAACATGCCGACGGCAGCGGCCCAGACATTCGGCAGCAGCGTCAGAAGCAGGAGCAGCGGCGACAGCAGGATGGCGGTGACCTTGACGACCTTCTGCGAGCCGACCCGGGCGATAAAGCCGCCGGCGATCGGCATCAGCACCAGCGAGCCGACGCCGAACATCAGGATGAGCAGGCCGAGCACGCTTTCGCTGATGCCCAGCCGATCCTTGAATTCGGGGATCTTCGGTGCCCAGCTTCCGGTGACGAAGCCGTTCATCAGGAAGAGCAGCGACACGGCAAGCCGGTCGCGGGTCATGTAACCCTGCCGAACGGCGGTGGGAGCGGAACGTTGGTCCATGATTGTGCCTCTATGCCGGAAGCCGCCGGCTCAAATGGTAATTTCGATCAGATTGCCGTCGGGGTCGCGAAGCACCGCCTCGTAGAAGCCGTCGCCCGTCCACCGCGCCTGCGATACCAGAATGCCCTCAACCGAGGCCCGGGCCGCCATCGCGTCGACCGCCGCTCCGCTGCCGAGCGACAGGGCTACATGCGCGAGCCCCGTACGCTCGACGCCTTCGGGCTCGGCCGGAGCCACCCAAGGCCCCTCCATGATTTCGATTGCCGGCCCATCGCCAAAGGTCAGAAAGCGGGAGCGAAACCCCGGACGACGCCGGCTCTCATAGGCGTCTCCGACGCTCGCGCCGAAGAAACGCGACCAGAAGGACGCGACCCCCTCCAGATCCCTGGTCCAAAGAGCCACATGCGCGATGCTCATCGTTCGCTCCCTCCAGCCATGATCACGGTCGTCCCAGATGCCTCGAAGGCGGCGACGTGGTGCGCCGGCGCGTCGGCCTCCAGCACCAGCGTCGTCACCTGGTCGATGCCGACAACCGCGTGGGATGCGGCCGTGCCGAGTTTGTCGTTGGTAACGGCGACAAGCAGGGCGCGGCTGCGCGATGCGATCAGCCGCTTGAACTCGGCGTCCTCGAAAAAGATCGCCGTCAGGCCGGCATCAGCATCGGCGCCGCAGGTGCCGAGGATGCAAAGGTCGGGCCGAAGCTGTTCGATATCCCGTTGCGCCCGCGCGCCGACGGCAGCACCAACGGCGCGGTTGAGTGGGCCGCCGACGAGAATGAGGTCGATGCCCGGCTTCTCCATCAAGGCGGCGGCGATCAACGGCGTGTTGGTGACGATGGTCGCCTTCAGGTCCGGCTCGATAAGCTGGGCGATAGCAAGATTGGCCGAGCCGGCGTCGAGGAATACCGTGCTACCGGGCGCTATGAAGCCGACCGAGGCGCGCGCCAGCGCGGCCTTGCGCTCCGGCGCCATCGCCACGCGCTGGCTGAGCGACAGGGCGCTTGGCGCAAGCGGCAACGCGCCACCATAGACCCGCTCGCACAGGCCGGCCGCGGCCATCTCGCGCAGATCGCGCCGGATCGTGTCTTCGGAGACCCGGAACTCGGCGGCAAGGTCGGCCGCCAGCACCCGGCCGTCGGCCTTCAGCCGTTCCTGGATGAGTGTCTTTCGTTCGCGAAGAAGGAGTTCCGTGGACATTTGGCCAATCGTGCATAAACGTGCATGAATCGATGTAAATGTGCATAGCGAATTTTGAAAGCGATTTCAACCGCGATCCGGCGACAAAATCGAAAAGGGCCAGATTTGCCGACAGGCGCGTGTTTCGGATGAAAATTCTACCGGTCCGGGGAAAAATCTTCACAAAAACGCTCAGCAATTGGAGTTTTATGCGCTCAAGCGGCGATTTTTTTATGAGATTCTCTCCTCAATCCGGACGACGGGCCGGAACACAAAAAAGATGGAAAGACACGATGAAACTCCTCCCCACGCTTTTCGCCGCCGCCCTCCTGCAGGTTGCCGCCTTCGTCCCCGCTATGGCCGGTGAGAACCTCGACCAGATCAAGTCCGCCGGCGTGCTGAAGATCGGCACAGAGGGCACCTATGCGCCCTTCACCTATCACGACAAATCTGGCGCGCTCGTCGGCTTCGACGTCGAGATCGGCCAGGAAGTGGCCAAGAAGCTGGGCGTCAAGGCCGAGTTCCTGGAAGGCAAGTGGGACGGCCTGATCGCCGGCCTCGACGCCAACCGTTACGACGCGGTGATCAACCAGGTCGGCATCACCGAGGAGCGCAAGAAGAAGTACGACTTCTCCGAGCCCTATATCGCCTCCAAGGCCGTGCTGATCGTCAAGGGCGACGACGCCGAAATCAAGGACTTCGCCGACCTCAAGGGCAAGAAGTCCGCCCAGTCGCTGACGAGCAACTTCGGCAAGCTTGCGCAGGCTTCCGGCGCCGAGCTGGTCGGCACCGACGGCTTCGACCAATCGATCCAGCTGGTTCTGACCGGCCGCGCCGATGCGACCATCAACGACAGCCTTTCCTTCCTCGACTTCAAGAAGCAGAAGCCTGATGCCAACGTGAAGATCGCCGCCGAACAGGCCGACGCCGACTATTCCGGCATCATCATCCGCAAGGGCGAGCCGGAACTTCTCGAAGCCGTCAACAAGGCGCTTGCCGAAATCAAGGCCGACGGCACCTACGAGACGATCTCGCAGAAGTACTTCGGCGCCGACGTCTCGAAGTAACACCCGCCTGACATTAAGGCCGGCAGCTTCTCCCCCGGCCTTGCTCGCTACGGCGCCGCGCGTCGGACATGACGCGCAAAGGACGCGGTAACACTTCAAGCTCGCTGCATGCCCCCGCCTCAAACCAATTTCGATTTAAGGCATCATGCAGTATGAATCGCGATCCGTTCCGGCCTCCGGAGCGGATCGCGCTTTTTCGAAAGGCCCATCCCTTGCCCACCTGGCTTCAACTCATGCTGGATTCGCTGCCGTCCCTGCTTTGGGCCGGGCTGACGTTCACCATCCCGCTGACGCTGCTTTCGTTCATTCTCGGCCTGGCGCTTGGCCTGGCAACGGCCATCGCCCGCCTCTTCGGGCCGGCGCCCGTCGTTGCCGTCGCGCGGTTCTATGTCTGGGTCATCCGCGGCACGCCGCTGCTCGTCCAGCTCTTCGTGATCTTCTACGGCCTGCCGAGCATGGGTATCCTGCTCGACGCCTTCCCGGCCGCGCTGATCGGCTTCACGCTCAATGTCGGGGCCTATACCTCCGAGATCATTCGCGCGGTGATCTCCTCGGTGCCGCGCGGGCAATGGGAAGCGGCCTATTCCATCGGCATGAGCTGGAGCCAGGCGATGCGTCGCACGATCCTGCCGCAGGCAGCCCGCGTCGCCGTGCCGCCGCTGTCGAACACCTTCATCTCGCTGGTGAAGGATACCTCGCTTGCCGCCGCGATCACGGTTCCAGAGCTTTTCCAGACCGCCCAGCGCATCGTCGCCACCACCTACGAGCCGCTGATCCTCTATATTGAGGCAGCGCTGATCTATCTCGCCATGAGTTCGGTACTGTCAGCCCTGCAAGTGCGGCTGGAGCGCCGGTTCGCCCGCTATGGCGGCTTCCTGGAGGCCCGGACATGATCGAGCTTTCCCACATCGAAAAACGCTTCGGCGACAATCTCGTGCTGAAGGACATCTCCGTGACGCTGGCCGAAGGCACGGTTACGGCGCTGGTCGGCCCTTCCGGCGGCGGCAAGAGCACGCTCCTGCGCTGCATCAATCTCCTGGAGATCCCGACATCGGGCTCGATTCGACTTGGCGACGAGGCGCTGGACTTTCAGCCCGGGCGCAAGACCGGCTGGCAGGCGATCCAGCGCCTGCGCCGCCAGACCGGGATGGTGTTCCAGAATTTTCAGCTTTTCCCGCACCAGACCGCACTCGGCAACGTCATGGAAGGCCTTGTCACCGTGTTGAAATGGCCCGCCGACAAGGCGCGCGCCCGCGCCATGGAGCTGCTTGAAAAGGTCGGCATGGCCCATAAGGCCGATGCCTGGCCGGCCACGCTTTCCGGCGGCCAGCAGCAACGCGTGGCGATCGCCCGCGCATTGGCGCCGTCGCCACGCGTTCTTCTCTGTGACGAGCCGACCTCGGCGCTCGATCCGGAGCTGGCAGAAGAAGTCGTCGAAGTGCTGAGCCGGCTTGCCCGCGAAGGCACGACCATGGTGATGGCGACGCATGACCTGAGGTTAGCCTCGCGCGTCGCCGACAAGGTGGTCTTCCTCGACGGTGGCGTCATCGTCGAAAGCGGCGCGCCGAAGACGATCTTCTCGACGCCCGAGCGCGAACGCACCAAGAAGTTCATCGCCTCGCTGAGTGCGCCGCACAGCTACGACATCTGAGCGACGTTTGGGGGCCGATCGCCCGGGTGACTGATAGCGGGCCAGGGTCGGTGGAGGGCGAACTATCTCTCATTCGCCATTCTCCACCCTCTCCTCCGTCATCCTCGGGCTTGACCCGAGGATGACGGAGGAGAGGGTGGAGCTCACCGGCAAGAACTGCGTACCAAGGCGTCTTGAGGCGCGGCGGAGGGCCGTGCTTGCGGCTGGATCCTCGGGTCAAGCCCGAGGATGACGACAGGGATGGCGGCCTATCCCCTCTCACGAAAACGGCCGGACTCACGCCCGGCCGTTTCTATTTATTCTTGCCCGAAACCTCAGGCGCCGAAAACGATCAGCAGGTCCTTGGCATCGATCTGGTCGCCGGCGCGCACCAGAACTTCGGCAATCGTGCCGTCCTTCTCCGCATGCAAGGCCGTTTCCATCTTCATCGCTTCGATCGACAGCAGCACGTCGCCCGCCTTGACCGCCTGGCCCGCGTGCACCGCGACCGTCGAGATCACGCCCGGCATCGGCGCGCCGAGCTGCGTAGCGTTGCCGGCCTCCGCCTTGCGGCGGATGGCGCTGGAAGCACCGCGGTTGCGATCGGGAACCTTGATCGGGCGCGGCTGGCCGTTGAGTTCGAAGAACACCTTGACCATGCCCTTCTCGTCTATCTCGCCCTGGGTCTGGTTGAGAATGACCAGCGTCTTGCCTTTTTCAAGGTCGGCGAACAGCTCCTCGCCCGGCGCCATGCCGTAGAAATAGGCCGGCGTCGGCAGCACGCTGACGGGACCATAAGTCTCCGCCGCCAGCGCATAGTCGGTGAAGACCTTGGGATACATCAGATAGGACGCGAACTCGTAGTCGTTGACCTCGCGTTCCAGCTTCTCTTCGATCGTCTTGCGCTCGGCATCGAGATCGGCAGCTTCGAGCAGCGAGCCCGGGCGAACCACATAGGCCTTTTCGCCCTTCAGCGCCTTCTTCTGCAGGCCTTCCGGCCAGCCGCCCGGAGGCTGGCCGAGGTCGCCCTTCAGCATCGACACAACCGATTCCGGGAAGGCGATGTCCTTGGCCGGGTTCTCGACGTCGGCAACGGTCAGGTCCTGGCTGACCATCATCAGCGCCATGTCGCCGACGACCTTCGAGGACGGCGTCACCTTGACGATGTCGCCGAACATCTGGTTGGCGTCGGCATAGGCCTGCGCCACTTCGTGCCAGCGGGTTTCCAGACCGAGCGAGCGGGCCTGCTCCTTGAGGTTGGTGAACTGGCCGCCCGGCATTTCGTGCAGATAGACTTCCGATGCCGGTCCCTTGAGATCGCTTTCGAAGGCGGCGTACTGATGGCGCACCGCTTCCCAGTAGAACGAGATGCGGCGGATCCATTCCGGATCAAGGCCCGGGTCCCGTTCGGAGCCGCGCAAGGCTTCGACGATCGAGCCGAGGCAGGGCTGCGAGGTGTTGCCGGAGAGCGAATCCATCGCCGCATCGACGACATCGACGCCGGCATCGACGGCAGCCAGAACGGTCGCGGCGGCAATGCCCGACGTGTCGTGGGTGTGGAAGTGGATCGGCAGATCGGTCGCCTCACGCAGCGCCTTGAACAGCACGCGGGCTGCAGCCGGCTTCAACAGGCCAGCCATATCCTTGACCGCGATGATATGTGCACCGGCCTTTTCCAGTTCGGCGGCAAGCGCGGTGTAGTACTTGAGATCGTATTTCGGCCGGGCGGCATTGAGAATATCGCCGGTATAGCAGATCGCCGCTTCGCAGATCTTGTTCTCTTCGGCGATCGCCTCCATCGAGACGCGCATGTTGTCGACCCAGTTGAGGCAGTCGAACACGCGGAAGACGTCGATGCCGCCCCTTGCCGCCTGGCGGACGAAGTATTTGACGACGTTGTCAGGATAATTCTTGTAGCCGACGCCGTTGGCGCCGCGCAGAAGCATCTGCAGCAAGAGGTTCGGCGCATCCTCGCGGATGCGCGCCAGCCGGTCCCATGGATCTTCGGTGAGGAAGCGCATCGAGACGTCGAAGGTCGCCCCACCCCAGCATTCGAGCGAAAACAGATTCGGCAGAGCCCGCGCATAGGTGCCGGCGACACGGGCGATGTCGTAGGTGCGCATGCGAGTGGCGAGCAGCGACTGATGGCCGTCGCGCATGGTCGTGTCGGTGACGAGCACCTGCGGCTGCGCCCTGACCCATTCGGCAAATTTCTTCGGGCCGAGTTGGTCGAGCATCTGCTTGGTGCCCGGCTTGATCTCGCCGCCGATGAACGGCACGACGGGGGCGGCGATCTCATCCGACGGACGCGGACGGCCCTTGGCTTCCGGATGGCCGTTGACGGTAACGTCGGCGAGATAGGTCAGGAGCTTGGTCGCGCGGTCCTGGCGGCGCACCTGCTGGAAAAGCTCCGGCGTCGTGTCGATGAAGCGCGTGGTGTAGGTGTTGTCGTGGAATTTCGAGTGGCTAATGATCGCTTCGAGGAAGGTCAGGTTCGTGGCCACTCCGCGGATGCGGAATTCGCGCAGCGCGCGGATCATGCGCTGGATCGCCTCGTCGGGGTTCGGCGCCCAGGCCGTCACCTTTTCCAGCAGCGGATCGTAGTAGCGGGTGATGACCGCGCCCGAATAGGCGGTGCCGCCATCGAGCCGGATGCCGAAGCCGGTTGCGCCGCGATAGGCAGTGATGCGGCCATAGTCCGGAATGAAGTTCTGCTCGGGATCTTCCGTGGTGATGCGGCACTGCAGCGCGTGGCCGTTGAGGCGGATATTTTCCTGCGACGGCACGCCGGATTCCGGCGTGCCGATGGCATAACCGTCGAGGATGTGGATCTGCGCCTTGACGATATCGATGCCGGTGACCACCTCGGTCACCGTGTGCTCGACCTGGATGCGCGGATTGACTTCGATGAAGTAGAATTTGCCGCTGTCGGCATCCATCAGATACTCGACAGTACCGGCGCCGATGTAGTTAGTCGCCTCGGCAATGCGCTTGGAATAGGCGGCAAGCTCTTCGCGCTGGCTGGCGTTGAGGTAAGGCGCCGGCGCGCGCTCGACGACCTTCTGGTTGCGCCGCTGGATGGAGCAGTCGCGCTCGAACAGATGCACGACGTTGCCGTGGGTATCGCCGAGAACCTGGCTTTCGACGTGGCGGGCACGCTCGACCAGCTTTTCGAGGTAGACCTCGTCCTTGCCGAAGGCGGCCTTGGCCTCGCGCTTGGCTTCCGTCACCTCGCGGGCGAGATCCTTCGGGTCGCGGATCGCGCGCATGCCGCGCCCGCCGCCGCCCCAGGAAGCCTTCAGCATCACCGGATAGCCGATCGCCTCGGCCATCTTCGCCACTTCAGCCATGTCTTCGGGAAGCGGTTCCGTCGCCGGCACGACCGGTACACCGATCGAGATCGCCAGGTTGCGGGCGGCAACCTTGTTGCCGAGCTGGCGCATGGTTTCCGGCTTCGGGCCGATGAAGGTGATGCCGGCCTCGGCGCAGGCCTCGGCGAATTCGGGGCTTTCCGACAACAGGCCGTAGCCCGGATGAATGGCATCGGCGCCGGAAAGCTTGGCGACGCGGATCACTTCCTCGATCGACAGGTAACTCTCGATCGGCCCGAGGTCCCGCGACAGATGCGGGCCGCGGCCGACCTGATAACTTTCGTCCGCCTTGAAGCGGTGCAGCGCCAGTTTGTCCTCTTCAGCCCATATCGCGACCGTTTTCAGACCTAGTTCATTGGCCGCGCGAAACACGCGGATTGCAATTTCGGAACGGTTGGCAACAAGGATCTTCGAAATGGGCAAGTCGGACTCCTCAAGACTTGAAACGCGGGAAATGCTGCACCCGCGAAGTAAAGTATTAGCGGGTCGCGGAATGAAGCGCAATTTCAGAGTCGAGCGGAAATCCGAGAGAAATGGATCAGGAAATGAGCCCCAGCCGGAAGGCGATCGCCACGACGTGGTGACGGTTCTTGCCCTTCAGTTTCTCCTGGATGCCGTTCATGTACCAATCGACTGTGTGACTGGAAATATCGAGCACCTTGCTGATATCGTTCGAGGTCATGCCGTCGGCGAGATAGTTGAGCGCTTCCATTTCGCGCCGCGTCATCTGCACTTCGACACGCGATGCGAGTTCGGCTGAAATCTCCGGATCGGTCAGTTCCAGCAGTTTCCAGAACAGACGCTTGGCAATCTGGTCGAACAGGCTGATTTCAATAGGGCTCAAATCGACGACGCGGCCGCCGACCGTGAGATTGCCCAACAGGCCGCGGCGGCCGTGCACCGGAAAGATGTAACCGTCATAGAGGCCGTGGTTGCGGGCCTCGATCATCATGCTTTCCATGCGCTTGCGATGCGGGTCGGAACGGAAGGCAAACAGTGTGTCGCGCCAGCGGAAGCCGCGCTGGGCGTGACCGAGGTAGCGGATGGTCGGATCGATCACGACAAACTTCTTGCGGATGTAGATCTGCGGCCAGCCTTCCGGCCAGCGACCGGCGAGCAGCAGCCTCAACGGGTTTTCGTGAGGCTTCGGCTGCCTGACGACCCCGTAGAAGTCGAAGCCGCAGCGGTCGAGCAACCGTTCGAACTCCGGTACGATTTCTTCGCGCGTCTTCATCTCTTCGATCAGCGCAAGAAATTGCACAAGCAGCGTGATATTCATGGATCACCTTCCAGGTAGAACACGTGTGCGAGGGCCGGAAACCGGACATGAATGAACCGTTCAGGGGCCATTCATGTTGCACCCGCGATAATTCGACATACCACGCCCGGTCTTGTGCGAAAATCGCGAGAAATCGGAATTGGACGGAAAAGATAGCAGACTATGAATACTCTCGCCAAGCCCAACGACGGGCGAACGGAGTTTCGCTATCAAAACCGCCTCAAGCTCCTGTTTTTCCTAAAATATCGCAAATGACCGTCCCAGAGCGGCCTTGGCGGCCGGCAAATCGCGGCCTCGTGCCCGACGGCCGGAGGTGTTGAGGCGTGACGCATTTGCCGCACGAATGTTTGGTGCGGCGCAAAATCCGGTACCCGGAAGGGGTGAGACAGTGTCATTGTTCCAAGTGTATGCAAGAGCGCTTCAGTATCTTGCGGTTCACAAGTTCCGTGTCTCGGCGATCGTGCTCGCCAACGTCGTGCTCGCCGTCATCACGATTGCGGAGCCGATCCTGTTTGGTCGCATCATCGACGCCATTTCCTCCAAAGGCGCAGTAACGCCGATGCTGCTGATGTGGGCAGGCCTGGGTGTGTTCAACACCGTCGCCTTCGTCCTCGTCGCCCGCGAAGCGGATCGGCTGGCCCATGGCCGTCGCGCCACGCTGCTGACGGAAGCCTTCGGCCGCATCGTCTCGATGCCGCTCTCCTGGCACAGCCAGCGCGGTACGTCGAACGCGCTGCATACGCTGCTTCGCGCCTGTGAAACGCTGTTCGGTCTCTGGCTCGAATTCATGCGCCAGCATCTGGCAACGGCGGTAGCGCTCGTCCTGCTCATCCCGACCGCGTTTGCGATGGATGTACGCCTGTCGCTGGTGCTCGTCGTCCTCGGTGTCTCCTATGTGCTGGTCAGCAAGGCTGTCATGAACCGCACCAAGGAAGGCCAGGCCTCGGTCGAGAACCACTATCACACGGTTTTCTCCCACGTTTCCGACGCCATCAGCAACGTTTCGGTCGTTCACAGCTACAACCGCATCGAAGCCGAAACGCGCGAACTCAAGAAGTTCACCGAACGCCTGATCTCCGCCCAGTTCCCCGTGCTTGACTGGTGGGCGCTGGCAAGCGCGCTCAACCGCGTCGCTTCGACCATCTCGATGATGACGATCCTCGTCATCGGCACCGTGCTCGTCCAGCGCGGCGAACTCGGCGTCGGCGAAGTCATCGCCTTCATCGGCTTTGCCAACCTGCTGATCGGCCGTCTCGACCAGATGAAGGCTTTCGTTACGCAGATCTTCGAAGCCCGCGCCAAGCTTGAAGACTTCTTCCAGCTCGAAGATTCGGTGCGCGAACGCGAAGAGCCGGCCGGTGCGATGGACCTGGGCGCGGTCAAGGGCGAAGTGGAATTCCGCGACGTGTCCTTCGACTTCGCCAACACCACGCAGGGCGTGCGCAACGTGTCCTTCACGGCCAAGGCCGGCCAGACGATCGCGATCGTCGGCCCGACCGGCGCCGGTAAGACCACGCTCGTCAACCTGCTGCAGCGCGTTCACGAACCGCGTGACGGCCAGATCCTGATCGACGGCGTCCATATCGCCAAGGTCACGCGCAAGTCGCTGCGCCGCTCGATCGCCACCGTCTTCCAGGACGCCGGCCTGATGAACCGCTCGATCTGCGAAAACATCCGGCTTGGCCGCGACGACGCGTCGCTCGACGAAGTGATGGCTGCCGCCGAAGCGGCTGCCGCCAGCGACTTCATCGAAAGCCGCAACAATGGCTACGACACCGTCGTCGGCGAACGCGGCAACCGCCTGTCTGGCGGCGAGCGCCAGCGCGTTGCGATTGCCCGCGCCATCCTCAAGAACGCACCGATCCTGGTGCTCGACGAGGCGACCAGCGCGCTCGACGTCGAGACCGAGGCTCGGGTGAAGGATGCGATCGATGCGCTTCGCAAGGACCGCACCACCTTCATCATCGCCCACCGCCTGTCGACGGTGCGCGAGGCCGATCTGGTGATCTTCATGGATCAAGGTCGGATCGTCGAGATGGGCGGCTTCAACGAGCTCAGCCAGAGCAACGGCCGCTTCGCCGCCCTGCTTCGCGCCAGCGGCATCCTGACGGACGAAGACGTCCGCATGAGCCACACGGCGGCCTGAGCCGACGCCTTATAGATCACGCAATGCAAAAGGCCCCGGACCCTCCGGGGCTTTTTTCGTTCATGCCGCTCGCATTGACTTGGCTCTTGCAATCCCGTTCAAGTACTGCGCCGTCGTTTGCTGGACGGCACTGCATGCAGCCGCCATTGGCGTCATGGGTTCTCGGTCAGAACGGCCAGCGAATTCGGCGGTAGCGAAGGCCAGCGAACATCCTTCGGAAGGTAGGTCACGATTGACCGTTTTATTCGATGGTCGGGTCATGGCTGATTATCATCAGTTCTAGCTCGCAGACGCTTCCAACAACCTACATCTCCCATCGAACTGGACAGACGAAGACTTCAAGATCCGAATGCTTGCAGGCAACGATGCGCTGGTCGTCGTGACTGCTCGGAACAGGGATGTTGCGGTTATCGTGGAACTGCACGAACAGATGCCGAAGATCGACATCGAAAATGCGGATCATGTCGTCATCGGACGGCTCCACACGTCAGGCCAAATCGTCATAGCCGGGCTAACTGACTATCTTCAAGAGGTTCATGTTCGCGTTCCTGCGGGGCATCTGGACGCCATGGTCGTGTCGACCGGACTTCGCACCCTGAGTGACGTCGGCCTACGCCGGGCGTCTTTATTAGACGCGCAAAGGTCGCTGTAGCCCTTTGAATGGCTGCAGTTTTTGTCCTTCAATCGAATAAGATTAAAGGAAACATGCAGTAGATGGCGATGATCGGTACCGCGTGTATCTCTGGGCCCTGCGAAGCAGGCGGAATTACTGTCCTGCGCGCCAATGGCAAGACGATCGAACTCGAGGGTAGGGGCCCCCAAGTTCCGCGGCCGGCTGCCTACACATTTGAACCGGCGGCCGAGCCTTGATGCAAACCCTTGGTCGTCCTTATCGTTTCATCATGTCGCTCGCATCGGTTTCGCGCTGACGACGCCCCGCAACCATTCCAGATAGTAGCCGTAAACGAAGTGCAGGCCGATGCCGACGATCACGAAGAGCGTGCCGGCGATCGGGTTCCGGCCGGTCACGAACAACAGCACCTGACCGACCATCGCCAGGATAGTGCCGAAAATGAAGATCGGCAGGGAATGGCGGCCGACCATCGCCAGCGGGTGGTCGGCATCGAGCCGGGCGAGGCGATTGACGGCGGGAATGACGGCGACGAGATAGGCGATCGCGAGAACATGGCTTAGCCGCGTCAGTGACAGGAAGGTCTTGTCGAAACCGGTCAGCACCGCCGGAAGACCGAAGGACAGGTCGATGTTCCACCAGGAGAAGAGAACCCACAGCGCCGAAACGACGAGATAGATCGCGGCGAACGCGATCAGCAGCGGCCTGCGCGGCAGGACTGCGCCCTGGCGGATCGCGGTCATCGAGACGATGCCGATGACGAAGAGGAACTGCCAGGACCACGGATTGAGAAACCAGTAGCCCTCGTCGAGGAAGTTGGAGGGCACCAGCTTGAACACCCCGGCCACAAGCCAGAGCAGCGCGGAAAACACGAGGAGCAGCCGGCTGCTGATGCCGTTCAGCCAGAGGATGCCGGGCAGCATCAGGAACAGCACCGCATACATCGACAGGATGTTGTTATAGCCGAGTTGGTGCCCGAGCAGGACCATCGCGACGATGCCTTGCTCGGTCTGCTCGACGAAGGGTCGGATGTTTATCTCGCTGATCAGGTCCTGCCGGCCGAAATAGAGGGCGCCGCCGGCAAAGATCGCCAGTGTGACGATACTGGTCATGATATGGGCGACGTAGAGCGCCAGCGCCCGCCGCCAGATCTTGAGCGTCAGCGCCAGGCATGCGCCGGACACGAACTTGCCGCCATAGGCAAGCCCGACGGAGAGGCCAGAGATGAGCACGAAGGCCTCGGCCGAATCCGAGAAGCCGAAGTTCTTGTGGGTCAGATATTCGAGATATTGCCCGGGCACGTGGTTGACGAAGATCGTCAGAAGGCAGAGCGCCCTCAACACGTCGAGGCGCGTGTCGCGCTCCTTGGGAACCATGCGGGCGGATATCGTCGGGTTCGAGCCGCCCCCAAATGTGTTTTGCAGCATGCGGTCTAGTATCCGGGATCTGGCGCCCCTGCCCCACCCCTGTTGAAACGGGCACCGGACATGCGCTTAGCCCCAGGGGCAAGCGCACGTTCGATGCCGTCGATCGATGCACGAGCCCGTCAGGGTTCGTGCCGCCGGCAAATCAGCAAGAAAAAACCGGCCTTGCCCGTTCGGGTGCAAAGCCGGTTCCAACGTTCATTCAATACCGGCAGTTACAGCAAAATGCCTTCATGCGCGTTTTTTGTGACACTATTATTGATGCTGACGATCGGCTCGCGACTTTTTGCATCGCGCTTGACCGAAATCTTGTGCTTCGTGCCGTTCAGCGTCACTTCCGCCGAGTAGCCGTCCCAGGCCTCCGGCAACACCGGTCGGATGACCAGCTTGTCGCCATGTCGGCGGATGCCGAGAATACCCTCGACGCCGGCGCGGTAGAGCCAGCCGGCCGACCCGGTATACCAGGTCCAGCCGCCGCGTCCGGCGAGCGCGCCTTCGCCATAGATATCGGCGGCGACCACATAGGGCTCGACCCGATAGTGGTCCGCGTCTTCGCGGCTGAGGGCATGCGAGACAGGGTTCAGCATCTGGAAGACACGCCAGGCTTCCTCGGCCCTTCCCTGCTCGGCAAAGGCCAGCGCCACCCAGGTCGCCGCATGGGTATATTGGCCGCCGTTCTCCCGTACGCCAGGCGGATAGGCCTTGATATAGCCCGGGTCCTGCCTGGTTCTTTCAAGCGGCGGCGTGAACAGCCGGACAATGCGGCGATCCGGATCGACGAGTTCGGCCATGACCGCATCCATCGCATTCTGCGATCGCTGCTCGTCACCCTCGCCTGAAAGCACGCTCCAAGACTGGCCGATCGAATCGATCCGGCATTCGTCGCTTTCGCTCGATCCGAGCGGCGCGCCATCGTCGTAGTAGCCGCGACGATAGTAGTCACCATCCCAGCCGGCTTCGTCGAGCACCTTTTTCAAGGTGGCGAGATGCGCTTCCCAATGGCTGACACGCGCCTTGTCCTTGCGCTCGCGGGCAAAGGGCAGGAAGCCGCGCAGCGTGCCCGCCAGGAACCAGCCGAGCCAGACGCTGGTGCCGCGGCCGGCAATGCCGACGCGGTTCATGCCGTCGTTCCAGTCGCCGCCGAGAATGAGCGGCAGGCCATTTTCGCCGCTGCGCTTGATCGCGAGATCGAGTGCGCGGGCGCAATGCTCGTAGACGTCGGCGATCTCGTCCGAGATCTCCGGCTTGTAGAAGCTGTCGTGCTGCCCTTCCTCGAGCGCCGGTCCGGTGATGAAGGCGATCTTCTCACCGAGAATGTCGGCGTTCCCCGTCACTTCGCAGTAGTGCGTGACGGCATGGGCAAGCCAGACGACATCGTCCGAGATCATTGTTCGCACGCCGGCGCCGGTGCCCGGCAGCCACCAATGCTGCACGTCACCCTCGACGAACTGCCGCGCGGCCGCGTTGAGGATCTGTGCCCGTGCCAGTTCCGGCCGATGGATCAGGAACGCCAGCGTATCCTGCAGCTGGTCGCGGAAGCCGAAGGCGCCGCTCGCCTGGTAGAAGGCCGAGCGTGCCATGATCCGGCAACCAAGGCTCTGATAGGGCAGCCAGTTGTTGATCATGGTGTTGAAGGCCGCATCCGGCGTTTCCACCTTCACGATGTCGGTGAACTCGGTCCAGAAGGACTTGGCGGCGTCCATGACGGTGTCGAACGCAGTCTGGCGCAACTCGCCGAGAACCGAGCGCATCTGCTCGTCGTTGTCGGCGTCGCCGAGGATGAAGGTGAGCTGCTTTTCGGCACCGGGCTCGATCACCAGATCGGTCGCCAACGCCGCACAGGCGTCGCCATCCACATCGATCGAGCCGGAAAGCTCGGCGCCAGCGAAAACGGCCTGCGGCACCAGAATGCCGCCGACCCGCCCGAGGAACTCGCGACGGCTTGCCGTATGGCTCACACCTTCACCGCCATCGACAGCAAAGAAGGCCGAACGACCGGCATAGTCGATGCTGTAGGGGTTGGTTGCAACCAGCGCATCGGAGGCTTCGTCCCAGGTCGACAGAACGAAGGGCGCCATGCGGGCCCGGTTGTTGCCGAGCACCCATTCGGCAAAGCCGTAGACCTTCAGCTGGCGGGCAGCCGTGGAGCGGTTGCGGATCGAGATGCGGACCAGCTTGGCCGGCAAGGTCCGGTGCACCGTGTGGGCTGCCTCGATATCGAGATCGTCCTGTGTGCTGCGGAATGTCGAATAGCCAAGTCCGTGGCGCGTCTCGAAGACGACCGACCGGCTGCGCGACAGGGCAGCGTATGGCGTCAGCACTGCGCCGCTCGCCATGTCGCGGATGAAGACCGCTTCGCCCGGCCGGTTGACGACCACATCGTTGGCCCACGGCGTCAGCTGGTAGTCGCGCGAGTTGCGGCTCCAGGTGAAGGCGGCCCCTTCGGCCGAAACGTGGAAGCCGAACTGCTCGTTGGAGATGACGTTGATCCACGGCTGCGGTGTCGCCTCGCCGCCGCGCAGGCGCACGACATATTCGCGCCCACCTTCGGCAAAGCCGCCGTAGCCGTTCCAGAAATCGAGACCGTCGCCGACAATCTCCGCATCGACGGCGTCGGCCGGCTGCTGCGGGGCGGCGAGCAGAGCGAAGTTGCTTTCGCTGCCCTTCACCGGTGGCGTCGAATAGAGCGAATTGGCGCGGGCGATCTGGTCGGAGATCGTGCCGTTGCGGGCATGGAAGACGGCGCGGGAAGCCGACAAGAGCGTCGACCAGGTCTCCGCCTCCATCAGGTCGCGGCGCACCGAGAAGATGTGCTGGCGCGGACCGTCGGAGAGGCCGCGAAGCCTCAGGTTCTCGCACATCGAATCGAGCGCGTGCTGCATGTCCTGGGCATAGGACGAGGCCCGCTCGTTGATGATCACCAGATCGGCGGTAATGCCGCGCGCGCGCAGATATTCCTGTGCCCTGAGGGCCTCACGAGCGATGCCGAGGTCACCGTCATCGTTGATGCGCAGGCAGAAGATCGGGAAGTCGCCCGAGATTGCCAGCGGCCAGAGCGTTGACTGCGACGCGAGCCCCGCCTGAACCGTTGCGGTATCGGCGCGCAGGTGCATGTCGGGGTAGACGAGGTAGCGTCCGAGCATCTGGAAGCTTGCGGCCTCCTGCGAGGTGACGCCGACATGGCGCATCTGCACCTGACTGCGCGTCCAGGCATGGATCAGCTCGTGATTGAAGGTTTCCGTGTGCCTGTAGCGATCGATGGCGCGGTCGACGGCCTCGCGGTTCGGGGCCGCGATCGTCCAGAAGACGACGCTGACCTTCTTGCCGGCCGGAACCCGAACGACACGTCGAAGCGACATGATCGGGTCGAGCGTAAAGCCATCGGTTCCCGAAAGCACCGCGTCGGTGTCGAAGGCGGCGGCCTCGGCAAGGGTGCGCCCCTGGCCGATGAAGCGGCGACGGTCGGTCTCCGCCTCGGTCGGACGGTCGCTGCCGGCATTATCGGTGACGAGATGCGCCACTTCCATATCCGGATCGCCTGAGCTGCGCTTGTTGCGGCTGACATGGATGACGTCGCCGCGCCGGCTGATCTCCGTGCGCAGGAACATCTTGGAGAAGGCGGGATGCGCGCTGTCGGCCTCGTCGGTCGACAGCACCGGTTCGGCATAGGACGTCACCTCGATGAAGCGGTCCTGCGTTCCGGTGTTGAGCAGGATGACGCGGCGGCCTTCGGCATCGTGCTCGGTGGCAACGATGCACTCGACTTCGCTGGTGAGGTCGCCGACGGTCTTGACGAATTCGGCCTTGTCGTCACCGAACCGCGTCAGGAGCTTTTCGCCGACGGCGCGCCGGGGCTCGGCGGTGGCCGACCACCAGTCGCCCGTCGTCGTGTCGCGCAGGAAAATGAAGGTGCCCGTGCGGTCCTCGACCGGGTCCGGCTTCCAGCGGGTGACCGACTGGCCGTTCCAGCGGGCATAACCGGCACCGGTTGCCGTCAGCATGACGGCGTAGTGGCCGTTGGACAGGAACACGGTTTCGCGGTCCTGGGCGAGCGGGTTTTCGATGACCCGAACCTCCGGACGCAACAGATCGTCCTGGCCCTTGCCGAGCGATTCCGGCTCGCGCTTGGCGTTCATGATCGGAATATCGCGCGGCGCCTTTTCCTGCAGCAGCAGTTCGGCCGCCTCGATTACCGGATCGGCGTGGAACCATTCGCGCAGCCTGCCGGTGAATACGACGTTGGCGACAGCGGCGATCGACATGCCATGGTGGTGGGCATAGTAGTTGCGCACGACGGCGCATTTCTGCCCCTCGGGCACGCGCGTCGGCGTGAAGTCGACGGCATCGTGGAAGCCGTAAACGCCGAGCGCCCCGACTTCGCGCAGTCGACCGAGATTGGCGAGCGCCGCCTTCGGATCGTACATGCAGGCGAGAATGGAGGCGTAGGGCGCGATGACGGCGTTCTGCCCGAGGCCACGCTTGAGGCCAAGCGTCGGCACACCGAAGTTGGTGTACTGGTAGGTCAGCTCGTGGTCGCGCGCATTGAAGGCCGCTTCGGAGATGCCCCACGGCGTGCCGAGACGGCGGCCGTGATTGATCTGCTCCTTGACCACCAGATTGTTGGTCTGGTTGAGGATACCGCCCTGCCGCTCCTGCATCACCAGCGGCGGCATCAGATATTCGAACATCGAACCGGACCAGGAGATCAGCGCGCCACGCGCGCCGATCGGCACGATCGGACGGCCGAGCTTGTACCAGTGCTCGGTCGGCAGGTCGCCCTTGGCGATCGCGAACAGGCTGGTCAGACGGGCCTCGGACGCCAGAAGATCGTAGCAGGCCTCGTCGAGCTCATTGGCGTTGACGCGGAAGCCGATTGACAGCAGGCGACGCTCGGGCCGGAACAGGAAGCCGAAATCCATCGAGAAGGCGATGTCGCGAGCACGATCCTTTAAAACCGCCAAGCGCTGGCGCAGCGCTTCGATGGCGCCAAGATCGAACACGCCGTCGGCAATATGCGCTTCGCAGGTGGTGACCAGCGCGTTCGCCCACTTCGTCACTTCGCTGCTCTGGGCCGTGCGAACCTCATGGTCGAGGTTGACGGTCAGCTTGTGCATGTCGCGCGCCAGAACGGCGAGATTGATCACGCGGATCGATGCGAATTCATGCTCGCGCTTGACGGCAGCCAGAGCATTCTGGAAGCCGACGATGCGCTCCTCGATCAGGCGGCGCAGCGGGCGAACGGTCTTGCGGTCGTCAGGCAGGTCGTTCAGCACCTCGGCAAGAATGGCGACGACGTCGCCAATGCCGTCAAGGCTGCCCTGGACATGCGCCGACGGCGCTTCCGCCCATTCCCGACACATGGACGACACGGCGATCAGGTGGCCGGCAAGATTGCCGCTGTCGACCGACGAGATGTAGCGCGGCTCCATCGTTTCGAGCGTGTTGGTGCGGTACCAGTTGAACAGGTGGCCGCGATATTTCGGCATCCGGTCGATGGTCGCAATCGTCTGCTCCAGGCGGTTGATCGTTTCTTCGAAGCCGATCCAGCCGAAGTCGCGTGCCGACATGACCGAGAGTAGGTAGACGCCGATATTGGTCGGCGAGGTGCGCTCGGCCAGCACCGGCTGCGGCGTTTCCTGGAAGTTGTCCGGCGGCAGAAAATTCTGCTCGGCGGTCACGAAGGTCTCGAAATAGCGCCAGGTGCGCCGCGCGATCAGGCGCATTTCCTCGATCGCCTCGTCGGAAACGACCAGCTGGTCCTCGGTTTCGGCCGATTGGCTGACGAACCACGCGACAGCGGGAGAAAGCGCCCAGAGCAGGGCAAAGGGAATGCCGATGAAGGGCAGGCCGGTATCGGAAATCGCCGCAAGCGCCAGCGACAGAACCGACAGCGCCGGTGCGATCCACATCGCCTTGTAATAATCACCGATGCTTCCATGCCCGGCACTTTGCACCTGGGCAGCGGTGCGCCATTCCAGCATCAGCTTGCGGCTGACGAAGGTGCGGTAGAGCGAACGCACGATCGCGTCGCCCATCATCGCCGCGCCATGGGCGATGAAGACGATGCGAAGGGCGACCTGGGCATTGGCGGCACGAACTTCGGTCAGCACAGCATGGAGGTGGGCACGGGCGACGATGTCGTTGCGGCGCGGCAGGAGGCCATTGATCAGCGACAGCGTCGGGGCGACGAACAAGCTGAAGATCAGCACGATCTGCCAGATCAGCGCCTCGGTCGGCTGCATGTAGTACCAGCCCATGACAGAGGCGACGAGCCAGGCGCAGGGGATCAGCGAACGGCGCAAATTGTCGTACATCTTCCACCGGCCGAGCATCGACAGGCCGTTCGACGGGTTGAAGATATAGGGCAGCAGCTGCCAGTCGCCGCGGGCCCAGCGATGCTGGCGCGACATCTCTACCTCGTAGCGGGTCGGGAAATCCTCGACGAGTTCGACGTCCGTCACCAGCGCGCAGCGCACAAACGAGCCTTCGAGCAGGTCGTGGCTGAGAACGGCATTTTCCTCGATCCGCCCCTTGAGCGCGGCCTCGAAAGCATCGACGTGATAGAGGCCCTTGCCGGTGAAGCTGCCTTCGCCAGCGATGTCCTGGTAGACGTCGGAAACGGTGAAGACATAGGGGTCGATGCCACGATTGGCCGAGAAGATGCGCTGGAAGGCCGAGGCTTCGCTTCCAGTCGTCAGCGACGGCGTCACGCGCGGCTGTAGCAGGCTGTAGCCGGCAATCACCTTCTGTGTTTCCGGGTCGACGATCGGGCGGTTGATCGGGTGGTACATCTTGCCGACGAGCTTCGTCACCGCGTCGCGCATCAGGCGCGTATCGGCGTCGAGCGTCATGACATATTGAACGTTCTCCGGCACGGTATTGGCGCCCTGGAGGAACGAGGTGTCGCGATCGCCGCGCAGCAGCATGTTCAGCTCATGCAGCTTGCCGCGCTTGCGCTCCCAACCCATCCATACGCCTTCCGCCTCGTTGAAGAGGCGGCGGCGGTGCAGCAGGAAGAAACGCGTCCTGCCGTCATAGGCATAACGCGCCGAAAGCTCGGCAACCTCGCGCCGGGCATAGTCGAGAACATCGGTATCGGCCGGGGTTTCCTCGAACTTGCTGTCGATCCAGTCGCTGAGCAGCGCGAAAGAGATCTCGCCGCGCGGATTGGCGAGGTAGTGAACCTCGAGATTGCGCACGAGTTCGTCGACATGGTCGCGCTTGGAGATCAGGCAGGGCACGACGACGAGCGTGCGGGCATATTCCGGAACGCCATCGAGGAACTCATAGCCGACCAGGCGCGACGGTTTGACGAACAGCGTGACGAGCGTGTTGAACAGACCCATCGCACCTTCGGACGCCGGCAGCGCAAACAGCAGAAGCATGATCAGCTTCGCGCCGTTCGGAATATCCATCGGGCTGACGAAGGCATAGACGGCGACCATCGCCAGGATCGTCAGGAGAATGTTCGGTCCGGCGATCGCAAACCAGTCGAGCTTGCGGCTGAGGCGAATGATGCTCTGCAGCACCGACGGCCGGTAGCCGATCTTCTGCTCGAGCGCCTTGCGCTGCTTGCCGACAAGGAAGGAGCCAACGTTCGGCTCATGAAGCTGCGGCTCGACTGCAGCCACCGCTTCCGCTTCCTTCACCATCTCGATGGCGATCTGGGTGACTTCGTATTCGCTGTGGCCGGAGCGGCGCGCCAGCTTTTCGATCGTATCGCGGTATTTGTTGCGCGAGCCGAATTCGAGCGCGGCGTAATCGGAACCATCGCGCAGCGCCGCATCGATCTTGCTGACGCTTTCGAACCAGACGGCCCAGTCGGTATCGTCGATCTCGCGCAGGCTGCGGATGATGTTGCTCATCGTCGCATTGCCTGACGACAGGCGGTTCTGCTCGGCGACCAGCGCGTCCTCGACGTCGCTGCCGCGCTTCTCGAGCTGTTCCTCGATCCAGGCGATCACCGAGCCGGAGGTCTGCGAGCCATCGCGCATGCGGTAGAGCAGCTGGGCGACGAAGGTATTGTCCGCCGCAAGCGCCTCGGATTCGGCCAGCAGCGCTCGCAACTTTTCCGGGTCGTTGTGACGGATGATCTGGTCGGCGATGTCGTTGGCCTTGCGCCGCATGCCGCGCGAACGCTCGACGCGGATGGCGATGCGCCGCAGGTTCTCGATGAGAACGAAGCGCAGGATCGAGGGCAAGGCCCACAATTCGCCGATCTTGAACGTGTCGTGCTTCTGGAAGCCCTCGACCATCGCGGTAATGCTTTCCCGCGAGACCGTGCTGTGCGTATGGGCGACATAGAGCCAGGCGAGCGCCATCGTGCGCGGAATGACTGTTCCGGAGACGGACAGCGTGGGCAGCTGGCGATAGAACTTGCGCGGGAAGTCGCGGCGGACTTCCTGGATCGCTTCCTCGACCACGTGGTGGTTGTCGAGCAGCCATTCGGCGGCCGGCGTGATCGACGCCCCCGCTTCGACATCAGCCGCTGTTGCCCGATACACCCTCAGGATTTCGTTTTCATTCTCGCGGTGGCGCGGGCGGAATTCGAACGGGAAGAAGCCCGGCAGGGACGGTGCGCCCTTGAGCGCAAGGGTCTCGCCGCTTTGCCGCAGATCCTCCATCGAGAAAAAGGTCGAGCGGATCGAATCGTTGTAATCGATCTGTTTCGCTTCCGGTTCGCGAGAAGAGGAGGTCGGCGTGTTGTGAAGGGGCATGGGTGCTGGTTCTGAATCCAACCGGGGTTGATCGGCCCGGCTCTCGTTGTTCTGCCGGGTTGGCTGCGGTCCTGAAGTTCCAGGCTTGGCCGGCGCGTTGCTAGACACGGTCATGTGTCCTCCCATCCGCCGTCATTTTCCGGCAAACCGGAAACTGGCGGAAACTGGCGCCGCCCTTGAACTGGGCATCAGAGAAAGCAAAGCCGGCGGCGCATTGGTTTTCAAGGCCGCGTGATGCATGAAAGTGGCATTTTTTAGCCGTGGTGCCAACAGCTTGCAAGGATCGGCGGCGCAAGTTTGGACGAATTGCGCACACTCTCATCGGGCGAAAACGCAATAGTCCGCGCTCGCCTATGGCAACCTCAAATCTATGTATCAATTTTGCCCCTTCCCGGCGCATCTCTGGGTAGCAGTCCGTCGCGAAACGCCGACGGCGTCAGGAAGGTTCCGGCCATCGGTCGAAACATGTTCGAGGATGGGAAACCTACCCGACCTGTTCAGTGATCCATTCGCGGAAGGCGAGACTGATCGGGTTTTCGAGTTTGCCTTCCGGAACCGCGAGATAATAACTGTTCTCCGTCTGCATCGGCCGGTCGAGAACGATGCGCAATGTTCCCGCTGCCAGCTCCTGTTCGATCAGATAGCGGGGCAGCAAGGCGAAACCGAGACCGGCCGTGGCCGCCTCGATCACCATCGAGAACTGATCGAAGCGGTTACCGCGATAGGCACCCCTTCCATCCATGCCGTTGGCCTCGAACCATTGCGCCCAGAGTTTGGGTCGCGTCGCCAGGTGCAGCAGCGGACCGCCGACGATATCCTCCAGCGTCGCCACCGGATTGGCCGCAAGCAGGGTCGGGCTTGCCGCCGGCACGATGATCTCGCTGCAGAGATAGCTGCAGGTGGCATGCGCCCAAACCGGCTGGCCGTAGTGGATGGCGATGTCGAAGTTCTGCTCGTCGAAATCGAAGGGTGCCGACCGCGACGCGATATTGACCACGGTATCGGGGTGCTGGCGAAGAAAATCCGGCAGGCGCGGCACCAGCCAACGGCTGCCGAAGGTCGGCAGCGACGCGATCGACAATGTCGAGTCGCGCGCGCCGAGGCCATTGCCCGCACCATCAGCTCTTCGGTCTGGTTGAGCAGGCGGCGAACCTCGGGCAGGAACTTCTGCCCGGCCTCGGAGAGAATGACGCGCTGGCGCACCCGCTCAAACAGGAGAACGCCGAGCTGGTTCTCCAGATCCTTGATCTGACGGCTGACGGCACTCTGGGTCAGATTGAGTTCGGCGGCTGCCTGCGTGAAGCTGCCGTGCCGTGCCGCGCATTCGAAAGCCTGCAGCGTCGTAACATCAGGAACCAGTCTGCGGCTTAACTTCATTCCAGCCTCGCATCAACATAGTCACAAGCAGCGCGATCAATGGCCGCTTCCTTTGGATATGATCCGAAATGAGAATGACCTTGTCCTTCACCCATAGCGCGAGGCGAGCCCCAGTGAAAGAGAATAGTTTCGTATCCGCCGATGATATCCGTTCGGCCTTTTCCGCAGCCATGTCGGTCATGTACCGCGAGGAAGTGCCTGCTTACGGCACGCTGATGGAACTGGTTGCCAAGGTCAACGACGATACGCTCAATGCCGACCCGGCGCTGAAAGAGCGCCTCGATGCAACGGATTCGCTTGATCGCATTTCCGAGGAGCGCCACGGCGCAATCCGTCTCGGCACGCCTGCTGAACTCTCGATGATGCGTCGCGTCTTTGCTGTCATGGGCATGTACCCGGTCGGCTACTACGATCTTTCGACCGCCGGCGTACCGGTGCACTCGACCGCCTTCCGCCCGGTTGGCGAAACCGCTCTGAAGCGCAATCCCTTCCGTGTCTTCACCTCGCTTCTTCGCCTTGACCTGATTGCGGACGAGAGTCTGCGCGCCGCATCCGAGGCGATCCTGGCCGAGCGTCGGATCTTTACGCCTGTTGCCATCGAACTCGCCGAAAAGGCCGAGCGTGATGGCGGCCTCGACAAGGCCGACGCCGAGCGTTTCGTCTCCGAAGTGCTGGAGACCTTCCGCTGGCACGACAGGGCCAATGTCAGCGCCGACATGTACAAGCGCCTGCATGACGCCCACCGGCTGATCGCCGACGTCGTGTCGTTCAAGGGCCCGCATATCAATCACCTGACGCCGCGCACGCTGGATATCGACCAGGTCCAGGCGCTGATGCCCGAATTCGGCATCGCGCCGAAGGCCGTCGTCGAAGGTCCGCCGACCCGCAAATGCCCAATCCTGCTTCGCCAGACCTCGTTCAAGGCGCTGGAAGAGGCCGTTTCCTTCCGTGATGGCGGCGGCGACTGGAAAGCCGGCTCGCACACCGCCCGCTTCGGCGAGATCGAGCAGCGCGGCATTGCGCTCACTCCCAAGGGCCGTGCGCTCTACGACGAGCTTCTGGAAGCCTCGCGCAAGATCGTGCGCCCGGCAGCCGACGGCTCCAACGCCCGCGACTATGAAGCCGCGCTTGCCAAAGCCTTCGAAAGCTTCCCCGACACCTGGGCAGGCATTCGCGAAGCCGGCCTTGGCTATTTCAGCTATTCACTGACCGAGAAGGGCTTGAAGACCCGGATTTCCGACCGCCGCGATATCAACACGCTGATCGCCGACGGCCTCGTGCAGTTCGACGCCATCGTCTACGAAGACTTCCTGCCGGTCAGCGCCGCAGGCATCTTCCAGTCCAATCTCGGCGACGGCGCGCAGCAGGCTTTTGTCGCAAGCCCGAACCAGAAGCGCTTCGAGATTGACCTCGGCGCCACAGTGCTCAACGAGTTCGATCACTATGCCGGCATCGAAGAGGCATCGATCGAAAGCTGCCTGCGGGCCTTGACCGCAGCCATGGCTGCGGAATGATGCGTTCACGATGATTGAACAGGTACACATAGACGCGCTGACCGGCATCCTTGGCGACAAGGGTGTGGTCACGCGTGCTGAAGACATGGAAGCCTACGAGACCGGCGCGCGCTACGATCGTGGCCGGGCTTCGGTCGTTCTGCGGCCGGCGACAACAGTGGAAACCTCGGCAACCGTTGCCTATTGCGTGCGTCATGGCATCGCCCTGATCCCGCAATCGGGCAATACCGGACTGGTCTCGGGCTCGACCCCTGATAGTTCCGGCAACGAAGCGATCCTCAGCCTCGACCGCCTCACCAAAGCGTTCGAACTCGATCTCGACAATCGTTCGGTGCGCGTCGATGCCGGGTTCAGGCTTTCCGATCTCAACCGCCGGCTGGAAGAACATGGCCTGTTTTTCCCGATCGATCTCGGCGCCGATCCGCGCATCGGCGGCATGATCGCCACCAACACCGGCGGCTCGCGTTTCCTGAAATACGGCGACGTGCGCCGCAACACGCTGGGCCTCACCGTGGTTCTCGCCGATGAAGACGGCACCGTGCTCGATCTTCAATGCGACCTGCGCAAGAACAACACCGGCGTCGACTGGAAGCAGGTCTTCGTCGGCACGTCGGGCGCCTTCGGCATCATCACGGAATGCGTGCTCAATCTGGAGCGCCTGCCGCAGCAGACGGCGACCGCATTGCTGGTGCCGGCAAGCGGCGCCCATGTGCTGCCGCTGCTGCGCGCCATGGAAGAGCGGCTCGGCGCCTACCTCTCGGCCTTCGAGGGCATGTCGAGCAACGCCGTCAAGGCGGCGTTCGCGCATGTGCCTTCGCTGAAGAACCCGTTCCAGGGCGGACACGTCCCTGAATACGTCATTCTCGCGGAAATCAGCCGCACCTGGGCCCCACGCGAAGGCGAGCAATCGCTCGACGCCGTGCTTGAAACGGTGCTGGCCGAGATCTGGGAGATGGAGACGGCACCGCTCGCCGACGCGTTCGTCGGCCCGCCGCATGAGGTCTGGGCGCTGCGCCACGCACTTTCGGAAGGTGTGAAACACCTGGGCAAGCTGATCGCCTTCGACGTCTCCTTCCGCAGGGGTGACATCATGGCCTTCTGCGACCATATGAAGGCCGAAATGCCGACGAGGTTTCCTGATGTCACCGTCTGCGACTTCGGCCATATCGGCGATGGTGGTGTACACTTCAATCTCGTGGTGCCGAAGGACAGCGCGCTGCTCAGCGATCCGACATTCGAGCAGCGTTTGAGAGAATGGGTTTTCGCCGTGGCGGTCGAGGAGTATCACGGCAGTTTCAGCGCGGAACATGCGATAGGCCGCCGCAACCAGGCCTACTACGACGTTTATACAACCGACAAACTCAAGGACATGGCCGCGGGCCTGAAGACGCTCACCTCGCCGGGGAAACTCGGCAGCGTGCGCTTCGGATAGGCCAGGGCAGGAAAACGGGAGTCAGACCAGATGAACATTGCAACGAAGAAGATCGACGTCACCAAGGAGGCAGCAGCCCTCCTCGAGAAGATGGGCGTCGCCAAGGAACTCTACACCGGCGGCGACATGCCGTCGTTCAGCCCGGTCACGGGCGAACAGATCGCCAGCCTGAAGACGGTTTCGGCCACGGAGGCTGCCGCCAAGATCGACAAGGCGCATGAAGCCTTCAAGGCCTGGCGCCTCGTTCCGGCACCGAAGCGCGGCGAATTGATCCGCCTGCTCGGCGAAGAGCTACGCGCCTTCAAGGCCGACCTCGGCCGCCTCGTTTCGATCGAAGCCGGCAAGATCACCTCCGAGGGCCTCGGCGAAGTTCAGGAAATGATCGACATCTGCGATTTCGCAGTCGGCCTTTCCCGCCAGCTCTACGGTCTGACGATCGCCACGGAGCGTCCCGGCCACCGCATGATGGAAACCTGGCATCCGCTCGGCGTCGTCGGCGTCATCTCCGCCTTCAACTTCCCGGTCGCCGTCTGGTCGTGGAACACGGCGCTGGCGCTCGTCTGCGGCAACTCCGTCGTCTGGAAGCCGTCGGAAAAGACCCCGCTCACGGCGCTTGCATCGCAGGCTATCTTCGAACGCGCGCTTGCCCGCTTCGGCGACGCCCCGGAAGGCCTGTCGCAGGTTCTGATCGGCGACCGCGCCGTCGGTGAAGTCCTCGTCGACAACCCGAAGGTTCCGTTGGTCTCGGCCACCGGCTCGACCCGCATGGGCCGCGACGTCGGCCCGCGTCTTGCCAAGCGCTTCGCCCGCGCCATCCTCGAACTCGGCGGCAACAATGCCGGTATCGTCTGCCCATCGGCCGATCTCGACATGGCGCTGCGCGCCATCGCCTTCGGCGCCATGGGCACCGCCGGCCAGCGCTGCACGACCATGCGCCGCCTGTTCGTGCATGAAAGCGTCTACGACCAGCTCGTTCCCCGCCTGAAGAAGGCCTATGGCTCGGTCTCGGTCGGCAATCCGCTGGAAACCACCGCACTCGTCGGCCCGCTGGTCGACAAGGCCGCTTTCGACGGCATGCAGAAGGCAATCGACGAAGCCAAGGCCCATGGCGGCGCCGTCACCGGCGGCGAACGCGTCGAGCTCGGTTATGCCAACGGCTACTACGCCAAGCCCGCCCTGGTCGAAATGCCTGAGCAGGCAGGCCCGGTCCTCGAAGAAACCTTCGCGCCGATCCTCTACGTCATGAAGTACAGCGACTTCGACGCAGTCGTTGCCGACCACAATGCGGTTGCAGCCGGCCTGTCCTCGTCGATCTTCACCCGCGACATGCAGGAATCCGAACGGTTCCTGGCCGTCGACGGCTCGGATTGCGGCATCGCCAACGTCAACATCGGCACCTCAGGTGCGGAAATCGGCGGCGCCTTCGGCGGTGAAAAGGAAACCGGCGGCGGCCGCGAATCGGGCTCCGATTCGTGGAAGGCCTACATGCGTCGCGCCACCAACACGGTGAACTACTCGAAGGCCCTGCCACTGGCACAGGGCGTCTCCTTCGATATCGAGTAGGACCAAGCGATGACCATCAACGCAACGGTCAAGGAGGCGGGCTTCAAGCCCGCCTCGCGGATCTCTTCGATCGGAGTATCCGAAATCCTCAAGATCGGCGCGCGCGCGCAAGCGATGAAGCGCGAGGGCAAGCCGGTCATTATTCTCGGCGCAGGCGAGCCGGATTTCGACACGCCTGACTACGTCAAGCAGGCCGCCTGCGAGGCGATCCAGCGCGGCGAAACCAAATACACCGCACTCGACGGCACGCCGGAACTGAAGAAGGCGATCCGTGAAAAGTTCCAGCGCGAGAACGGCCTCGCCTACGAACAGGACGAGATCACCATTGCCACCGGCGCCAAGCAGATCCTGTTCAACGCCATGATGGCGACGATCGACGCCGGCGACGAAGTTGTCATTCCGACGCCGTACTGGACCTCCTATTCGGATATCGTCCAGATCTGCGAAGGCAAGCCGGTGCTGATCCCCTGCGACGCGGCCTCCGGTTTCCGGCTCACCGCCGACAAGCTCGAAGCGGCGATCACGCCGAAGACGCGCTGGGTGCTTCTCAACTCACCCTCCAACCCTTCGGGTGCCGCCTACAGCGCTGACGACTACCGGCCGCTGCTCGACGTGCTCTTGAGGCATCCGCATGTGTGGCTGCTGGTCGACGACATGTACGAGCACATCGTCTATGACGGCTTCCGCTTCGTCACCCCGGCCCAACTGGAGCCTCGGCTCAAGGACCGCACCCTGACGGTCAACGGTGTCTCCAAGGCCTATGCCATGACCGGCTGGCGCATCGGCTATGCCGGTGGTCCGCGCGAGCTGATCAAGGCGATGGCTGTCGTCCAGAGCCAGGCGACCTCCTGCCCGTCTTCGGTCAGCCAGGCCGCTTCGGTGGCAGCCCTGACCGGCCCGCAGGATTTCCTGAAGGAACGCACGGCCAGCTTCCAGCACCGCCGCAATCTCGTCGTCAACGGCCTCAACGCCATCGACGGTCTCGACTGCCGCGTTCCGGAAGGCGCCTTCTACACCTTCTCCGGCTGCGCCGGCATGCTCGGCAAGGTGACGCCTTCGGGCAAGACGATCGAGACGGACACGGACTTCTGCGCCTACCTGCTCGACGACGCCCATGTCGCCGTTGTCCCCGGCTCGGCCTTCGGCCTGTCGCCGTTCTTCCGCATCTCCTATGCGACGTCGGAAGCGGAACTGAAGGAAGCGCTCATGCGCATCGCCGACGCCTGCGCTCGGCTTTCGTAACTCGGAAGTAGCCCCTCACCCTAGCCCTCTCCCCGCTTGCGGGAGAGGGGACGGTCGCGCAAACAGCTGCCTCTCTACTCCTGTTCGCAAAGAGAGTATGAGGCGCTGGCGGCATATCCCTTCTCCCCGCAGGCGGGGAGAAGGTCGCGGCAGCGGGATGAGGGGCGCCCGCTCCCTTCCTTCAAAACGTCGGCGGCGTGCAGGCGCTGATCACCTCGCAAGGTACCGGCCCGACGCAACGAAATCGGTGCAGTCGCCGGCTTTCGAAATAGTACGCATCCCCAGGCCCGAGAATCCGCCGCTCGTCGTCGACGGTGACCTCAATGCGCCCCGACAGCACGATGCCGCCCTCCTCGCCTTCATGCACCAGCGGCACTTTTCCAGTGTCCGCGCCCGGCTGATAACATTCCTTCAGGATCTGCAGGCTGCGGCCAAAGAGATTGTCGCCGATCTGGCGATAGGAGATCGGCCCTTTGCCGATCTCGACCAGTTCCTCTGCGGCGTAGAATGCCTTGCGCGGCCGTTCAGGCTCGAACGAAAAGAACTCCGCAAGTCCGATCGGTATGCCGTCGAGGATGCGCTTCAGTGCGCCGACCGACGGATTGGACGCATTCGACTCGATCAGCGAGATCGTCGAGTTGGTCACGCCCGCTCGCTTGGCAAGTTCGCGCTGCGAAAGATTGTGCATCAGCCGGAGGTGGCGAAGCCGGTTTCCAATGTCGACGCTCATGGGTGTCCATCTCGGTGTTCAGGTTGTTCGAAATATCGCAATTTCGCAAACCTCGTTGTATAAAATTCAATGGCTTGAATGACAACAGAAAAGGACTTGTTTGGCAATTCAAATCATGGCGTCAATCCCCTGATCTTCAGGAGGATGCCATGAACCAGCACACCAAACCCAACGCCCCCGTACTCGACAGCTACTGGATGCCCTTTACCGCCAACCGGCAGTTCAAGGCGGCACCGCGCTTGCTCGCCTCCGCCGAGGGCATGCACTACACCAGCACCGATGGCCGCACGATCCTCGACGGCACCGCCGGTCTCTGGTGCGTCAACGCCGGCCACGGCCGCCGCCAGATCGCGTCAGCCGTCGAACGCCAGCTGTCGACGATGGATTTCGCCCCCTCCTTCCAGATGGGCCACCCGATCGCCTTCGATTTTGCCGAACGCCTTGCCGAAATCGCGCCGGGGCCGGAAGGCCAGAAGCTCGACCGCGTGTTCTTCACCGGCTCGGGCTCGGAATCGGTTGACACGGCGCTGAAGATGGCCATCGCCTATCAGCGCGCGATCGGCCAGGGCACTCGCACGCGGCTGATCGGGCGCGAGCGCGGCTACCACGGCGTCGGCTTCGGCGGCATTTCGGTGGGCGGCATCCTCAACAACCGCCGCGTCTTCCCGCAGCTTCCCGGTTCCGACCATCTGCGCCACACCCACGACCTTGCCAAGAATGCCTTCGTCAAGGGCCAGCCCGAGCACGGCGCCGAACTTGCCGACGATCTCGAACGGCTGGTGGCGCTACACGGCGCCGAAACCATCGCCGCCTGCATCGTCGAGCCGGTTGCCGGTTCGACGGGCGTGCTCATCCCGCCGAAGGGCTATCTCGAGCGGCTGCGCGCGATCTGCGACAAACACGGCATCCTGTTGATCTTCGACGAAGTCATCACCGGCTTCGGTCGCCTTGGCGCTGCGTTCGCCACCGACTTCTTCGGCGTCACCCCGGACCTGGTGACGGCGGCGAAGGGGCTCACCAACGGCGCCATCCCAATGGGCGCGGTCTTTGCCAGCCGCAAGGTGCACGACGCATTGATGCACGGCCCGGAAAACCAGATCGAGCTCTTCCACGGCTACACCTATTCCGGCCACCCGGCCGCCTGCGCCGCGGGTATCGCCACGCTCGACATCTATCGCGATGAGGGCCTGATGACCCGCGCCACCGAGCTGCAGGACGCCTGGCATGATGCCATGCATTCGCTGAACGGCCTGCCGCATGTCATCGACATCCGCACCATCGGCCTCATCGCCGGCATCGAGCTGCAGTCACGCGAGGGTGCTGTCGGCGCCCGCGCCTATGAGGTCTTCGTCGATTGCTTCGAAAAGGGGCTGCTGATCCGCGTGACCGGCGACATCATCGCCTTCTCGCCGCCGCTGATCGCCGACGAAAATCACTTCGGCGAAATCGTCTCGATCCTCGGCGATGCCTTGAAGCGCGCCAAGTAAAAACAAGAGATCATGGTCGCCGCCGAAACGTTTGGCGCGACCATGACACGCAGATTTTCTGTTCTGCCTTGAGCCGGAGAATCCGGCTAACGGATTAGCATCGCCCTGAAGTCATTGACATTGGTTCCAGTCGGACCGGGCGCGAAAAGATCGCCACTCACTGAGAATGCGACCAGGCATCGTGGCGCGCCAGATGCGCCCGCGGATCAGCACCGGCAGTACGCATGCGACTGACGCTGCCGCCATCGGCAAAGGCGCCGGCATTGTCCTCAGACCCGTCGATGCCGTCCGTATCCGCCGCCAGGGCATCGATCCCGTCGAGCCCCTCGATGTCGAGCGCCAGCGACAGCAACAGCTCGCTGTTGCGGCCGCCTTTGCCGTAATCCTTGCCCGATATCGTCACAGTCGTTTCGCCGCCGGAAAGCAGCACGACCGGCTTTTCGAAAGGTTGATTGCGCTGGGCGACTTCACGCGCCAGCGCCGCATGCATGCGGCCGATATCGCGCGCCTCGCCTTCAATCGCATCAGAAAGAATGCGCGCCTCTACACCCAATTCCTGCGCCGTCCTTGCTGCAGCCTCCAGCGAGACACGCGCCGACGCAATCACGTGGCATTCGTGCCGACGGAAAACCGGTTCGGACGGATCAGGTGCCCGCGCGGCACCGGATCGCAAGTGGGCCACCACGCCATCGGGAAGAGCCATGCGATAGCGGCCGACGATCTCCAGCGCCTCCTCCACCGTCGACCCGTCAGGCACTGTCGGGCCCGAGGCAACGAAAGCGGGGTTGTCGCCGGGAACGTCGGAAACGACGAGGCTGACGACACGCGCCGGCCCAGCGGCCGCCGCAAGACGGCCTCCCTTGATGCGCGACACATGTTTGCGCACGACGTTCATCGCGGAAATCGGTGCGCCGGAGGCAAGCAGCGCCCGGTTGACGGCGATCTCGTCGGCAAGCATCAAACCCTCCGGCGGCGCCGGCAGCAAGGACGATCCACCACCCGAAATCAGAGCGACAACCAGATCGTCAGCGGTCAGGCCTTCCACCAGCTTCAGCAGCTCTTCCGACGCCCGAAGGCCAGCCTCATCCGGCACCGGATGGGCGGATTGCAACACGCGAATGCGCTCGCAGCGTTCAATCGGCCCGTGGCGCGCAACGACGGCGCCGGTCAGCGGGTGATCCCACAGCTTTTCGAAAGCTGCGGCCATCTGGCTTGCGGCCTTGCCCGCGCCGACAACGATCGTTCGTCCCTTCGGCTTTTCCGGCAGATGCGCGCGGATCGCCTCATAGGGATCGGCGGCGCGGACGGCCGCGTCGAAAAGGGCGGTGAGAAAGGGACGCGCTTCGAAGGCCGCCATCGTCTTCAGCCCGCGATTTCGAGATCGTAGACGAAAATGCCGTCGATGCCGCCTTGCGCCGCCGCGACGATCTTTGCACCGGTCTGCCGATGCTCCGGATCGTCGAGATAGGCGTCACGCGCGGCTGCGTCGGAGAAATCGACGATGAAACCCTCGGCATACCCTTTGTCCATGCCCACTTCCGGGCTGACATTGGCGCCGGCATAGGTCGCGAGAAGGCCGGGAAGCCGGCTTTTTAGCGCCGCGATCTCGGCGAAGATCGACGCTTTCTCATCCGCCGAAACGTCTGGACGAAAGCGAATGAAGACACAGTGGCGGATCATGGTTTTCCTCAACGGATATCGGCGCGGGCACGTGGCCGGGCATCGTTTCGTTCATGGGCGAAGATCTCCGGCGGCAAGGGCTGGCGCTCGCGAATGATGTCGGCGCCCTTTTCGCCCATCATGATCGTCGGCCCGTTGGTGTTGCAAGAGGGAACGCGCGGCATGACCGAACTGTCGCAGACGCGAAGGCCCTCCAGCCCACGCACTTTCAGATCGAGTCCGACCACGGCCATGGCGTCGGTGCCCATCTTGCAGGTGCCGACCGGGTGGTGGTCGGTCTTGGCATTGGCGCAGCCATAGTCGAAGAACTGCTCGTCGGAGACGACAGTGTTGCCCGGCAAACGTTCCGCCAGCACGAAAGGCTTGAGGGCGGCCTGCTGCATGATCTCGCGGGCTATCTTCAGCCCCTCGATCGACATCTTGCGGTCGTGCGGATCTTCCCAGTAATTCGGATCGATCAGCGGCGCTGCGGCCGGATCAGCGTCGGAAAGCCTGACGGTGCCGCGTGAGCGCGGATGCAGATAGGCGGAATTGAGCGTCACGCCGGCGTTCTTCAGTCGCGCGACGCCAGCCTCGATGCCGGAGCCGAGGCCGAGATGGAACTGGATATCCGGCGAGCGGGCATCCGGGTCGGCGTACCAGAAGCCGCCGGTCTCAAACAGGCTCGATGCCACCGGGCCGGAGCGGAAAAGCACGTATTGCAGGCCGGCCCAGAGCGTCCGGTGCAGCTTCGCGACGTTGTCGTAGGTGTGATCGCCGGTGCATTCGGAAATGACGAACAGATCGAGGTGGTCCTGCAGATTGCCACCGACGCCGGGTAGGTCGTGCTTTACCGGCACGCCCACCGACTTCAGGTGATCCGCCGGGCCGATACCGGATTGAAGGAGCAGCTTCGGCGAACCGATGGCGCCCGACGTGACCAGAACTTCCCGCTCCGCCCGGATCGTCTCGCTTCCCTTCGCCGTCACCACCTCGACGCCGACGGCGCGCGTACCCTCGAGCACGATCCGGGCGACGCGCGTTCCGGTGCGAACGGTAAGGTTCCGGCGGTCCTTGATCGGTGAGAGATAGGCAAGCGACGCGCTCGAACGCCGGCGATTGCGCTGCGTCAGTTGGTAGAAGCCGACGCCGGCCTGCTGACGGCCGTTGAAATCGTGATTGTAGGGAATGCCGAGTTCCTGGCCGGCGCGGATGTAGGCATCGCAGATCGGCAAGGTAGAAACCGGCATCGAGACGCCGAGCGGACCGCCATAGGCATGATAGTCGTCGGCGAAGCGCTGGTTGTCTTCGGCGCGCTTGAAATAGGGAAGAACGCTGCGATAGTCCCAGCCGGCACAGCCGTCCTCGGACGCCCAGAGGTCATAGTCGGCCGCATTGCCGCGGGTGTAGAGCTGGGCATTGATCGACGAACCGCCGCCGATGACCTTGGCCTGGGTGTAGCGCAGCACCCTGCCCTTCATGTGTTTCTGTGGCACGGTCTCCCAGCCCCAACTTGCAACTCCCTTGGTCATCTTGGCAAAACCGGCCGGCATGTGAAACAGCGGGTTCCAGTCGCCGCCACCCGCCTCCAGCAACAGGACGCGGACCGACGGATCCTCAGAGAGACGGTTGGCGAGAACGCAGCCGGCAGGGCCGGCACCGGTGATGATATAGTCGTATGTCATTGCCTGTCTTCCTCCACGGCACGGCATTTGGAACGTTCCAAATTTCCGACGTGTTAAACTCGAAACCTGCTCGCCGTTGCGAGCCCCGGACTGCCCTGCACTATTTTCTAGAGTCGACCGATCGACAGGCCGCCATCGGCCTGGATGACTGAGCCGGTCGCAAAGCCGAATTTGCCGCTGGCAAGCCCTGCGGCGATGTTGCCGATGTCTTCTGGCTCGCCCCAGCGTTTCATCGGCACCAGTCCGCCGTCGATCAGGGCGTCGTATTTCGCCGAGACGCCAGCGGTCATGTCAGACCGGATGACCCCGGGCCGGATTTCGAAGACGGAGATGCCTGTGTCGGCCAGCCGCAAGGCGAGCCCCTGGCTGAAGGCGGCAAGGCCGGCCTTGGTCATGCAATAGTCGAGCCGCTCGGGCGAACTCATGGTCGCGGAAACCGATGTGATGTTGATGATTGAACGTGGCGCCGCACCTGGCGGCTCGGTGAGCATCGAGAGCAACACGGCCTGGGTGAAGAACACTGTGCCGCGCAAGTTGGTGGCGACGATCGTGTCGAAATTCTCCGGCAGAAGGTCGAGAAAGTCGCCGCGCACGACGGAGGCGATGCCGGCGTTGTTGACGAGGCAGCGGATCGGGCCCAGTTCCTGGCGGATGCAGGCGACGGTGGCGGCATGCGCGCCGATATCGGCGAGATTGGCCTCGAGGTAGATGGCGCGACCGCCTTGCGCCGATAGCTCGGAGAGCGTGGCTTGCGTCGCTTGATCCGCCGCACCGAGCCCCGTCAGCGCTATGTCGAAGCCGTCGCGCGCCAGTGCCCGGGCCACGCCGAGTCCGATTCCGCGCCGGCCACCGGTGACAACAGCCACGGGACGCGTCGATGTCGTCATGCTCTCAGCTCCTTCGCAACGATATGGTCGGCAACGCGCAGCGCCTGTGCCGCCACCGTCAGCGCCGGGTTGACCGCAGCGGACGTTGGCAGGAAGCCGGCATCGACGACAAAGAGGTTCGGATGATCGAAGGCGCGGCAATAAACGTCGAGCGGCGCCTGACCGGGATCGGTGCCCATCCGGATCGTGCCGCACTGGTGCGACGGCGTGCGCTTGTCGAAGGCCTGGGAGAGCACGATCGGATAGCCTGCAGCTTTGAAGTGGGCGCGCATCTTCGCTTCGAGCCCGGAAAGCGCCTCCATGTTCGAGCGCCGCCACTGCATGATGATGCCCTTGCCGTCGACCATGATGCGGCTTTCCGGGTTCGGCAGGTCCTCCGTCATCATGTACCAGTCGACCGCATGACCGGCCATGAAATCCAATGCGAAGCGCGGCGCCCAGACCGGCGCATTGGCCTTGAGGATGTCACCGTTGATCTTGCCGAGCAGCTGGACATTGCCGAGTGGCAAACCGTCCCTGCCGCCGGTCAGGTAATAATCGTTCAGCATCAGCGTCTTCTGGTAGATGCTGTCATTGCGCCTGAACGGATTGATCGCCAGCATGGCGCTGCAATTGTGGTTCATGAAGTTGCGGCCGACCTGGCCGGAGGCGTTGGCGAGCCCCTTGCCATCGCCGGAGCGCAGCAAGATGGCGGCCGAGTTGATCGCGCCCGCCGACAGGATCACCAACTTGGGCGACAGGCGCTTCTTCTCGCCCCTATGGGTGTAATGGACCGCCTCGATCCGGCCGCCCCGACCTTTCTCCAGCGTGTCGACATGCGCGGAGGTGATCAGCTCGATGTTGGGGTCATTCAGCGCGGAGGCGAGCGATGCGGTCTCGGCATCCTTCTTGCCCTTGCCGGTGTTGGGAAACCCGTCCCATGGCGTGCGCCCGCCTGCCAGCCACGTCTCGATGTCGACGCCAAGCGGCAGCGTCGCCGGATTGAGCCCCTGCGCCTTCAACTCGGCGCGCGCGCGAGCAATTGCCGGCTCGTCCGGTACCGGGCCATAAGGGTAGGGCGAGGCGTGGAACGGCTCCGTAGGGTCCTGACCCAATTCGCCACGCACCTCGAACAGTTGCTCGGCTTTGCCGTACCACGGCTCCAGCTCTTCATAGAGAAAGGGCCATGCCGGCGAAACGCCGCCAAGATGCTGCATCTCGGTGAAATCCTCTGCACGGTAGCGCAAGAGCACCGCACCGAAGAGTTTGGAATTGCCGCCAACGAAATAGAAATTGCCCGGATTGAACTCCGTGCCGTCGGCTTCGCGCCACATCTCCTTGGGCCGGAAATGGCCCTTGACGAAGATCGAACTATAGCTGCGCGCTTCCGGTGTGTCGGGCAGGCGCTCGCCGCGCTCGAGTATGGCTATGCGCGCCCCGGAGCCGGCGAGCCCCGCCGCAACGGTGGAGCCGCCGATGCCCGACCCGATGATGACGATATCCGGCTGCTGCTCCATCGGCCGTTACGCGATCCGTTGCTGCGTCTGAGGATCGAAGAACACCGCCTTGTCGAGATTGAAGGCGAGCTGCGACGTCTGGCCGGGTGCGATGCGCGCATCGGCACGCAGGCGGGCGACGACCTCCTTGCCGCCAAGGCGGGTCACCGCAAAGGTGTCCGAACCGGCGGGCTCGACCACCTCGATCAGGCATTCGCCTTCGACGATCGCCTTGGCATTGCGGTCGGCACCGTCAGGGTCGGTCAGTGCTTCCGGGCGGATGCCGAAGACGACGTCCTTGCCGGCATAGGTAGAGAGTGCGCCGCTGGCATGCGGAACGGTGAGCTTCATCGGCTCGGCGTTCGGGCGCGCGAGCGTGACGGCAACATCGGCGCCGTTCCTTTCGATCCGGGCCGTCAGCAGGTTCATGGCCGGCGAACCCATGAAGTCGGCGACGAACATGTTGGCCGGATTGTTGTAGATTTCGGCCGGCGTCCCGAATTGCTGCAGCACGCCATCCTTCAATACCGCGATCTTGGTCGCCAGCGTCATCGCCTCGATCTGGTCGTGGGTGACGTAGACGATGGTTGTCTTCATCCGGTGGTGGAGACGCTTGATCTCGGTGCGCATGTCGACGCGCAGCTTGGCGTCCAGGTTCGACAGCGGTTCGTCGAAGAGAAAGACCTGCGGCTTGCGCACAAGGGCGCGGCCCATGGCGACACGCTGGCGCTGGCCGCCGGAAAGCTGGCTCGGCTTGCGATCGAGCAGATGGCCGATCTGCAGCATGTCGGCGACCTGCTTGATCGCCTTCTCGCGTTCGTCCTTCGGCACGCCGCGGATTTCCATGCCGAAGGCGATGTTGCCCGCAACCGTCATGTTCGGATAGAGCGCGTAGGACTGGAACACCATGGCGATGTCGCGCTTGGACGGGTGCAGATCGGCGACCGACCGGCCGTTGATGGCGATCTCGCCCGAGGTGATTGGCTCCAGCCCGGCAATGGTGTTGAGCAGGGTGGACTTGCCGCAGCCGGACGGGCCGACGAGCACGAGGAAGCCGCCTTCGTCGATCTCCAGATTGATGTCCTTCAGGATCTCGAGCGAGCCGTAGGATTTGCGCAGGTTGCTGATTTTGAGGAACGACATGAGCTTATCCTTTCACGGCGCCGGACATCAGCCCGCGCACGAAGTAGCGGCCGGACACGATGTAGACGATGAGCGTTGGCAGGGCGGCGAGGATCGCGCCCGCGAAATGAACGTTGTATTCCTTGACCCCGGTCGACGAGCTGACGAGGTTGTTGAGCGCCACCGTCATCGGCGTCGAAGAGGCGCCGGAGAAGGATGCCCCGAACAGGAAGTCGTTCCAGATATTGGTGAACTGCCAGATGACCGAGACGACGATGATCGGACCGGACGACGGCAGCAGGATCCGCCAGAAGATCTGGAAGAAGCTGGCGCCATCGATCTGCGCCGCACGCACGAGTTCCGTCGGGAAGGCTTCGTAGTAGTTGCGGAAATAGAGCGTGGTGAAGCCGAGGCCGTAGATCACGTGGACGAAGATCAGGCCCCAGATCGATCCGGCAAGGCCGATGATGCCAAGCACGCGCGCCATCGGGATCAGCACGATCTGGAACGGGATGAAGCACGACAGGAGCAGCATGCCGAAGAAGATGTTGGCACCGGGAAAGCGCCACTTGGTCAGGACGTAGCCATTGAGCGCGCCGATCATCGTCGAGATCGCGACGGCCGGCACCACCATCAGGATCGAGTTGATGAAGAACGGCTTCAGGCCTGTCGGCTGAACTCCGATCTGCGCCGTCGACCAGGCCGAAAGCCAGGGTTCCAGTGTCAGGGTCTGCGGTAGGTTGAGCATGCCGCCCTGGCGGATCTCGTCGAGCGGTTTCAGCGAGTTGACCAGCATGACATAGAGCGGCAGCAGCGAATAGAGCGCAAAGACGATGAGTACCGTGTAGATCAGGGCACGCGTCAGGCGGTTGTGCGAGATGACATTGTCTGGGCTGGGGGCGCTCATGGGCGTTTTCCTCCGCGGATTTCGGAGTAGAGATAGGGAACGATGATCGAGAAGATCATCACCAGCATGATGATGGCCGACGAGGCGCCGATGCCCATCTGGTTGCGGGTGAAGGTGTAGGAATACATGAAAGTCGCCGGCAATTCGGTCGCCTGGCCCGGCCCGCCGCCGGTGAGCGCGATGATCAGGTCGTAGGCCTTGATCGCCAGATGGGCGAGAACGACGAAGGCGGAGAGGAAGACCGGCCGCATCAAGGGAATGATGATCCGCCGGTAGATCGTCGATGTCGGTGCGCCATCGATCTGCGCCGCCTTGATGATCTCGTTGTCGACGCCGCGCAGACCGGCAAGGAACATCGCCATGATGAAGCCGGTCGATTGCCAGACGGCGGCGATCACCACGCAATAGATCGCGTAGTTGCGGTCCTTGATCCAGTTGAACGAAAAGCTCTCCCAGCCCCAGAGGTGCATGGTGTTTTCAAGCCCGATGCCGGGATCGAGGAACCACTTCCAGGCCGTGCCGGTCACGATGAACGACAGCGCCATCGGATAGAGGTAGATCGGCCGTAGGAAGCCTTCCGCCCGGATCTTCTGGTCGAGCAGGATCGCAAGTCCAAGCCCCAGCACCGAGCAGATGGCGATATAGAGCGAAGCGAAGATCGCCAGATTGCTCACCGCCCGCCACCAGTGCGGCAGGGCCCAGAGCTTCTGATAATTGCTGAAACCGACGAAATTGTAGGACGGCAGCATCTTGCTGTCCGTCATCGACAGGAAGCCGGTATAGGCGATGAAGCCATAAACAAAGATCAGGACGATAACGAAGCTCGGGGCAAGGACCAGCTTCGGTATCAGGTCCTGCAGTCGACTGCGGTTATCCATGAACGTTCACCACTTCTGGCGCTCTGCCGTCGGGAAACTCCCTGGTATCGGCATCCGCGCAGGTTCTTTGTATCAAACCGCTCCCCTGCGTCCGCGATGGACGCGACGCTTCGAAGACGCTTGCATGTCAGAATGAGTGTCCGGGACGCTTGCTCGCGTCCCGGACCGGGCCTCGCCCGTTACTTCGCAGCCGCGACGGCGGCGACGAGTTCCTTGACCGCCTCATCGGAGGTCAATTCACCGTTGAACTCGCGCGTCACGACGTCGTAGATCGCGTTCTTGACGGCAGCTGGGTTGGCATGGCCATGGGCCATGGAACCGAACAGCGTGCCGTTGGTGTTGGCTTCGGCGAGATCCTTGATGCCCTTCTTGCCGCAAGCGTCGAAGTCCGTATCCGGAACGTCGGTGCGTGCAGGAACCGAACCCTTGACGACGTTGAAGGCCGACTGGAAGGTCGGGCTTTCGATCGCCGAGGCCATCTGCAGCTGTGCCGGGATCTTGTCGTCAGCAACCTTGAACATCGCGAACTGGTCGGAGTTGAAGGTGACGGACCCTTGCGTACCCGGGAAGCGCATGCAGACGAAATCGGTGCCTGGCACCTTCTTCGCCTTCAGGAACTCGCCCTTGGCCCAGTCGCCCATGAACTGCAGGCCGGCCTTGTTCTCGATCACCATTGCCGAAGCGAGGTTCCAGTCGCGGCCGGAGAAGTTGTCGTCGACATAGGAGCGCAGCTTCGTCATGCGGTCGAAGGCTTCCTTCATCTTGTCGCCACCGAGCGCTGCCGGATCGAGATCGATGAAGGCCTGCTTGTAGAAATCATTGCCGAGCGAGAGCACGACGGCGTCGAAGATCGTCGCGTCCTGCCACGGCTGGCCGCCATGGGCGATCGGCGTGATGCCCTGAGCCTTGAAGTTGTCGAGAAGGACGATGAGCTCGTCCCAGTTCGCCGGCTCCTTGCCGCCGGCCTTATCGAGGGCAGCCTTGTTGATCCAGACCCAGTTGGTCGAGTGGACGTTGACCGGAGCGGCGATCCAGTGGCCGTCATACTTCGAGAACTGCTGCAGGGCCGTCGGGATGACCTTGTCCCAGCCTTCCTTGGAAGCGGTATCGTCAAGGTTGCCGAGTGCGCCTTCCTTGGCCCAGTCGAGAATATCGAAACCGAGCATCTGCACTGCGGTCGGAGCGTTGCCCGAGGTGACGCGGGCGCGAAGCACGGTCATGGCTTCCGTGCCGCCGCCGCCGGCGACCGGCATATCGGTCCAGGAAATACCCTTGCTTTCGAGGTCCTTCTTCAGAACGTCGAGCGCAGCAGCCTCACCGCCGGAAGTCCACCAGTGCAGCACTTCCACGTTTTCTGCTGCGCGCGCGGCGGTGGCCGCCATCATCAGCGCCACAACAGCCGTCGTCGTCATCAACTTGCGCATCGTTATCCTCCCGTTTGCAAGTTATCGAAGCGGAACCTCCTCCCGCCTCGGATATCGCACCGCCTAAGGCAGCGGCTGGCCAATTTAAAACGTTATAAATTCAGCAAGTCAAGCATTCCGCACGCGTGCACTTCCTCACCTCACGAAGCAATTGAATTTGCTGAATTATATACAACAGTTTGCGTTTCGCAGTGCAGCAATTCATGCCGCGTCGCGAGATTTAAAACGTTTTCATGATTCGATTGCCTAAGCGTTCGTGCCACGTTACAAAAGCCGCTCTTGACCGCCTTGAGGATGACTAGCATTGGCCGATTCCCCCAAGCCCGCCCGTTCCGAAGACATTGGTTCGCCCGCCAGACGGGGCAAGCCGACCCTTCGCACGATCGCCGAGATCACCGGGCTTGCGGTCACCACCGTTTCGCGCGCCCTCGCCGAAGCGCCGCAAATCTCCGCCGACACCCGCAAGCGGGTTCGCGAGGTGGCGATCGAAATCGGCTATTCGCCCGATCGCGCCGCCCAGCGCCTGAAGACCGGCCGCACCAACGTCATCGCCGTCCTGCTCGACCCACACGAGGAAATCCTCGGCTATGGCACCTCGATCATGAGCGGCATCGCCAAGGCGCTGCAGGGCACGTCCTATCACCTGATCGTCATGCCGAACTTCCTCAACACGACCAATGTCGAGGCGGTGAACTACATCACCCGCAACAGCATGGCTGATGGTCTGATCTTCTCGCGCACCGAACCGCTCGATCCGCGCGTCATGTTGCTTTCGGAGATCGGCTTTCCGTTCGTCACCCACGGACGCACCGAGCTTTCGACCCCGCACGCCTATGTCGACTACGACAACTTCACCTTCTCCTACCAGGCCACCCGCCGGCTAATCGCCAAGGGGCGCCGCAAGCCGGCACTGATCAGCGGCCCAACCGACTTCACCTTCGGCGGCCACCTGCAGCACGGCTTCATGACCGCCGTGCGCGAGGCGGGCTGCGCCTACGAAATTCTCTCCGGTATCGATCTCGACAGCCCGGCCGGCGACATCCGCGACCGTGTTCGCCAGCGTTACGCCGAGCCCGACCCGCCTGATAGTTTCATGTGCGGTGGCGAAGTCTGTGCTCTCGCCACCATTACCGGCATGAGCGATTGCGGCCTGACGCTCGGCAACGAATACGACATTGTCGCCAAGCAGACGTCGCACCTCCTGGGCGCGATCCAGCCCCAGGTGGAAACGATCTATGAGGATCTGACGGCTACGGGCGAGGACATGGGCCGCGTGCTGCTCCAGCGCATCGGCGGCGAAACCGACGTCAACAAACTGCAGCTTCTGCTCTCTCCGCAGATCCCCGCCAACTGGTCGGCATCGAACTGAACCGCGCGACAACGACAGGCCGGCGGCGTGCCATGACGCCCCTGCCCGTTTCGTTGCTGCGATCCCTGCCGACATCATCCGTCTCCCCTTGTCCCCTAGAGCGTTTCCGGTTTAAACGGAGTCACGGCGACGCTCTATCTCTTTGTTTTTACGTATTTCCTGACGGAAAACCGCTTCGCACTTTTCCTGGAAATGCTCTAAGTTAGCGCGGCATCCACCAGCCGGTGCGGGCGCCGATATGCATGTTGAGCGTTTTGGTTTCGGTATAATCCTCGACCGCATGCCGACCGAGTTCGCGGCCGAGGCCGGACTGGCGATAACCGCCGAACGGCAGCTCGGAAGCCCCATCCATGAAGGTGTTCATCCAGACCGTGCCGGCGCGCACGCGGCGGCCGATCGTCAGGCAGGTGTCGAAATCGCGGCTCCAGACACCGGCCGACAGACCGTAGTCGATGGAGTTGGCGATGCGGATTGCCTCGTCGGTGGTCTCGAAGGTCAGCACCGACAGCACCGGCCCGAAAACCTCCTCGCGGGCAACAGCCATGTCGGGTCGCACCTGTGAAAGAATGGTTGGCGCCATGAACTGTCCCATGCCGAGATCGAGTGCAGCGCCGCCATGAGCGACAGCGGCACCATCCTTCGATGCGGCAGAAACATAGCCGGCAATCTTTTCCAGATGCTGCGGCGTGATGATCGCGCCGACCTGGGTTTCCGGATCGAGCGGATCGCCGACCTTGACCTTGGCCGCGAGTGCGGCGATGCGCGCCGTCACCTCCTCGGCAATGTCGCGGTGAAGGATCAGCCGCGAGCCGGCATTGCAGCATTCGCCGGCGTTGAAGTAGGCGCCGAACACGGCCGCATCGATGAACTCGTCGAGGTTGGCGTCGGGGAAGACAATCTGCGGGTTCTTGCCGCCGAGTTCGAGCGATACCTTCTTCAACGTCTGCGCCGCATTGGCCATCGTCAGACGGCCGACGCCGGTGGAGCCGGTGAAGGAGATCATGTCGACATCCGCGTGCGTCGTCATCGGCGCGCCGACCTCGGGACCCGTGCCGGTGAGAATGTTGACGACACCGGCCGGTACGCCGGCCGCTTCGAGAATTTCGCCAAGCACGAGCGTCGAGGCTGAGGTCAGTTCGGAAGGCTTGACCACTGTCGTGCAGCCGGCGGCAAGCGCAAAAGGCAGCTTCTGGCTGACGATCAGGAACGGGAAGTTCCACGGCGTGATGATCGAAACGACGCCGATCGCTTCGCGCAGAACCACACCGAGCGTGCCGTCTCCCAGCGTATTGTAGCTTTCGCCGTGAAGATCACGGGCAAGAGCAGCAGCATAACGCCAGATATCGGCAGCGCCACCCAGTTCGCCCTTGGCCTGGCTGATCGGCTTTCCCGATTCGATGGCGTCGAGGAAAGCAAGCTCGTCGGCGCGCGCGGCAATCATGTCGGCCGCCTTGAGCAGGATCAGAGACCGCTCGGACGCCGTCATGCGCGGCCAGGGGCCATCGTCGAAGGCGCGACGGGCAGCAGAGATCGCCCGCTCGGCATCGCCGCTCGCTGCTGCCTGATAGCGGCTGACGACGACGCCGTGGCCGGGGGCGACGCGCTCGATCGTGCGTCCGTCGGCGCTGTCGACCCATTTGCCGTCGATCAGCATCTGGAACGTGCGCACCTTGTGATCGCTAAGTGCCTTGGGCCTCACCAGAACCGTCATTACCATTCTCCCTTGAACTGGGCTTCGCGCTTTTCGGAAAAGGCAGCGACCCCTTCCCTGAGGTCGCCTGTCTTGGCGACGAGGATGGACCCCAGCGCTTCGACCGCGGCACCATTGTCCTCGCCGTTCGCCGAGGCGATCATCAGTTTTGAAATCTCGAGCGCGGCCGGGCCGCGCTTTGCCACGCGGGCTGCGTAGTCGCGCGCCGCCTGCATCACTGTTCCGGTCTCGACGACCCCATCGACAAGGCCTTCGGCCTTCGCCGTCTCTGCCGTAAACATCTCACCGCCGAGTACCATGCGCCGCACGATCTGCGCGCCGAAACGGACGACGAGACGTTGCGTGCCCGACCAGCCGGGAACCATGCCGAGGCTCGTTTCCGGCAGGCCGATCTTGATCTGGCTTTCGGCGATCCGGATGTCAGCCGCCGCGGCTAGTTCCAGGCCGCCGCCGAGGGCATGGCCGTTGAGCGCTGCGATGACGGGCATTCTCAACGTCGCCAGCCGCTCGAAGACGCGATGGCCAAAGCGCACCCAATCATGACCGAAGGCTGCGGCATCCATGCCGCCCCAGGCCTTGATGTCGCCACCGGCGGAGAAGGCCTTGCCCTCACCCGTCAGGATCAGCACGCGCACGTCGCGCATCACTTCCACCGTATCGCAGGCGGCAGCGAGCGCCTTCAGCATGTCGATGTCGAAGGCATTGAGCTTGTCCGGACGCGCGACAGTCATCGTCGCGATCGGGCCGTCGACTGCGATCTGGATGCGCTCCTCAGACACGGGCGCCTCCCGCAAGCGTACGGGCAGCCTTGACCGGCAGTTTCAGGCCGATCGGCGCCTCGTGGAAAAGTGCCGCATCCATGGTCTTCAATCGATCGGATACAAGGAGCGGAAATTCGGACTGGTCGAGAATATGTGCCTGCAGGTCGACACCCGGCGCGATCTCGGTCAGCATCACGCCTTCGGGCGTCAGCTTCATCACGCAGCGCTCGGTGACATAGGTGATGTCCTGCCCCTGCTCGACGCCGCGGCGGCCCGAGAAGGTGACGTGTTCGACCTCGTTGACGAGCTTCTTCAGCTTGCCTTCCTTCTCGATCACCAGCTTGCCATCGGCGACGGCAAGCTTCGCGCCGGCGTTGAACATGCCGGAAAAGACGATCTTCTTGGCTCGAGCAGTAATGTCGACGAAGCCGCCGGCGCGGCCGTCACATGCGGCCGGAAGGAGAGCTTCGAGACATTAACCGAACCGTTGCGGTCGATTTCGAGGAAGGAGAGCAGCGAGGCATCGAAGCCCGCGCCCTGGAAATAGGTGAACTGGTAGGGCGAAGGCATGAAGGCGTCAGCGTTCGACGCGCAGCCGAAGGCGAAATCCAGGAGCGGTACGCCGCCGACAGCCCCCTGTTCGATCACCCAGGTGACGGCGCCATGCAGGCCCTCCTCGAGCAGGATGCGCGGCACGTTGGCCGAAATGCCGAAGCCGAGGTTGACGGCGCTGCCCGTTTGCAACTCCTGCGCCACCCGGCGGGCAATCACCTTCTGGATGTTGAATTCCGGCACGCGGAAACTGTCGAGCGGACGGAAGATCTCGCCGGAGATGGCCGGATCGTAGAGCGTCTGCGTCGTCTGCTTCTGGTCGGGATCGACGACGACATAGTCGACGAGCACGCCCGGCACACGCACGTCGTGCGGCTTCAACGAGCCTTCCTTGGTGATGCGCTTGACCTGGGCAATGACGATGCCGCCATTGTTGCGGGCGGCCAGCGCCTGATCGAGACCACCGAGATAGGCACCCTCGTGCTCATAGGTAAGATTGCCGCGCTCGTCCGCAGTCGTCGCGCGAATAATCGCCACCTGCGGTGCGATCGCCTTGAAATAGAGCCAGTCCTCGCCCTCAAAGGCGACCTTTTTGACCACCGGCTCGACTGACGCCGAGGCATTCATGGCGCAGCCTTCGCGCGACGGATCGACGAAGGTGTCGAGCCCGACCTTGGTCATAACGCCAGGGCGCTTGGCGGCGGCCTCGCGGTGCATGTCGAAGAGAACGCCGGAGGGGATATTGTAGGCTGCAACCTCGTCGGCGCCGATCATCTGCCAGATCAGGGGCGGTTCGGCACTCGACGGACCCGAGGGATAGGAGCCGCCGATGATCCTCTTCAAAAGTCCCTTCTTGGCGATGTAATCGACACCCTTGATGCCGCTCATGTCGCCGGCGGCGATCGGGTGCAGCGTCGTCAGGTCGCGAGGATGGCCGGTTGCGTCAAAACGCTCGCCGATCGCCTTTAGCATCAGATCGGGGCAGCCAAGACCACTCGACGACGAGACCGAAACGACGGCACCATCCGGGATCAGCGCGGCGGCCTCAGTGGGTGAAATATGCTTGTTCATCGACATCAACTCAAAGTCCCGTTTCGATCGCAGCCGCCTGACCGGTCGCTGCCGCCTTGACGACCGCAAGGCCGGTTGCCAGCGACCAGACACCGTCCTCGCCGGTTGCCGAGGGCTGGCCATGGCCTTCGATCGCTGAATGAAACGCCGCAAGGGCGGTTTCATAGAGATTGGCCGGATCGAGCGGCAGTTGGCTTTCGCCCTCGGCATTACGCAAGGTGACGGTGCCGACCGGCTTCTGCGTCATGACGTTGCGGCCAATCAGCGACCCCTCCGTGCCGTGGACTTCGAACCCGGTCTCGGCAAACTTGGTGGTGAAAGCATCGTGGAACTGGGCGATGACGCCCGACTGGAAGCGCAGCACCCCCATGACGCCGTCCTCCACCCCCTCCTTGCCCATGCCGGCGCTATGGCTGATGGCAACGGCTTCGGCCGGATCGTCGTTAAGGACGAAGCGCAAGGTGTCGGCATCGTGCACGGTAATGTCGAGAATGACGCCGCCACCGGCTTCCGGCCGCTCCAGCCGCCAGCCCTGCAGATGCGGCGGCAGATAGACCGCATGGAAGACCCGTGCCGCGATCGCCGGCCGATCCGCCCTTCGGCGATGGCATCCCGCATCGCCCGGTGGGCAGCGGCGTTGCGCAGGTGATGGTTGGTGCCAAGCACCACGCCGGCTTCGCGTGCGGCGACAACCATTTCGCGCGCATCCTCCAGCGTCATCGCCAAGGGCTTTTCACATAGCACGTGCTTGCCGGCCCGAATTGCCGCCAGCGTCTGCTCGCGGTGCAGCTCGTTGGTGGTCGAGACGTAGACGGCATCAACATCGGGATCACCGACCAGTTCCTCGACCGACGTCACCGACTTGCCGATGCCATTTTCCGTGGCATAGGCAGCACCGCGCTCAGCGCTGGTGCTCATCACCGAAACCACTTCGCCACCGGTGGCGCGAATTGCGCCAATGACCCATTCGCGCGCGATCGTGCTCGCGCCGATCAGACCCCATCTGTTCATGACAATGCCTCCCTCGTTCTGCGCTCGATCGCAGCACCGCAGCTCTGGCGAACGACGAGACGCACCGAACCGATAATCGCTTCGGCCTCCGCCTTGCCCGCATTGATCTGCTTCAGCAGCAATTCCGCCGCCCTCTGCCCCATGCCTTGCGGATCGACGGACACGGTCGTCAGTGCCGGCACCGCCGTCTTCGCCTCGATCACATCGTCGAAGCCGATCACAGCAAAGTCGGCGCCCGGCTCCAGCCGCCGCGCCCGCAGGCCGTCGCAGACACCGAATGCGACCGCGTCGTTGAAGCAGAGCGCGGCCGTTGGCCGGTCGGAAAGCATCATCGCCTGCTCGATGGCCGTGACACCGCCGGCGCGCGATGGCGCCGAGCCGATGACAAGCGCCTCGGCCGCATCAAGTCCCGCCTCGAGCAAAGCTTCGCGGTAGCCGCGCATGCGCGCCTCGAATACGGCGGTGTCGTGGAAACCACCGAGGAACGCGATGCGCCGATGACCCCGCTCGATCAGGTGGCGCACCGCCGCCATGGCGCCGGCATGATTGTCAGACGTCAGCGATGAAACGCCCGCGTCGGCGATATCGCGAACGACGAGCACGACGGGGATGCCGCTATCGACCAGAGGCGCCAGATCGGCAGCCTCGGTGCCGCGCGCCGGGGAGATGATCAGCCCGGAGACCCCATGCTCGCGCATGGACGCCACGACCTCGCGTTGCCGCTCGATCTTTTCATTCGTGTTGGCGAGAAACTGGACGAAGCCGGCTGACTGCACCACGGTATCGACGCCAACCGCCAGTTCGGCAAAGAAGCTGTTGGTCAGGTCGTTGACGACGATGCCGATGATCTTCGACTTCGATTGGCGCAGGTTGGCAGCGCTGCGATTGTAGACGTAACCAAGCTCGCGAATGGTCGCGTTGACCTTGGCGCGCGTCACCTCGTTGACCAGCGAGCTGCCCTGAAGGACGAGCGACACGGTCGACTTCGACACGCCGGCTGCGTGTGCGATATCCACCACCGTTACCCGTTCCTTGACCAAAGCACCCTCCCAAACCCGCCTTATTTTTCACATTCATAATTGGAACGTTCCAAATTCGTCAAGAGGTGGAGGATCACTTTTTTGGTTTCCGTACTATTCTATGGCCATCTCAGTCCCAGCGATACAGGTAATAGATCCACGGCATCACCGTTGTAATTGTTTATAAATATCCTTGTTTACAATGGCTTATGCCATATTTTTCTTTTCATTCCGGAGCCTTGGCACCTCGATTGGCATCGGATGCCAGATTTCCCACTTGAAATTTGGAACGATCTAAATTATTCGAATGCAACGATCCGAGGAGGAGAAGAAAGCCGATGACAAGCCTGACGCTGCCACGCCATGACGGTTCACTTGAGCGATACAGTCTGGCGGGCATCCCGATCGAGCGGCCAAGCGCCGCCCCAACCTTCAATCGCATTGCCTATGCCGCCGCTCATGTTGTGTCGGATCCGTTTCGCGATGCCGATCCCTGGGGCAATGCCGCCATCGACTGGGAGCGGACGATGGCCTTCCGCCATCATCTCTGGGGCCTGGGCTTCAAGATCGCCGAGGCGATGGACACCGCCCAGCGCGGCATGGGCCTCGCCTGGCCGGGCGCGCAGGAACTGATCCGCCGCTCCCTCACCGAGGCGCGAAGCGTGCCGGGCGCTGACCTTGCCTGCGGTGCGGGCACCGATCACCTGGCGCCCACTGAGGCACGCTCGCTCGACGACGTGATTGCCGCCTACGAGGAACAAATCGGATTCGTCGAGGGTGAGGGCGGCCGCGCCATCATGATGGCAAGCCGCGCGCTTGCCCGCGTCGCCCGCTCGCCCGACGATTATCGCCACGTCTACGGTCACATTCTGCGCCAGACAAAAAACAAGGTCGTGCTGCATTGGCTCGGCGACATGTTCGATCCGCAGCTCAAGGGTTACTGGGGCTCTGACGATTTCAATGAGGCACTCGACGCGGTGCTGTCGATCATCCAGGCCAACCGCGACAAGGTTGAAGGCATCAAGATCTCCCTGCTCGACAACGCCAAAGAAGTCGCCTTGCGCAACCGACTGCCGGAGGGCGTACTTTGCTTCACCGGCGATGACTTCAACTATGCGGAGCTCATCGAGGGCGACGGCGCGAAATACAGTCACGCACTTCTCGGCATTTTCGATGCGGTGGCACCTTCCGCCTCCAAGGCGCTTGCGGCATTGGCCAAGGGCGATGTGGCCACTTTCCGTGGCGTCATCGAGCCGACCGTGCCGCTGTCGCGCAAGATCTTCGAGACGCCGACACAGTACTACAAGGCCGGCGTCGTTTTCCTCGCCTGGCTGAACGGCCACCAGGGCCATTTCACCATGCCGGCAGGCATGCAGTCGGCGCGTGGCCTGCTGCACTACTCCGACATCTTCCGGCTTGCCGACAAGGCCAACGTGCTTGATCGACCCGAGTTGGCGGCAAAGCGGATGCAGAGCTTTGTTACGACCCTCGGCGTCGAACAGGCCGGCTGACAACGAAAAACGGCGCCCGCAACGGGCGCCGTCGATGACCGGGGCAGCGACCCCGGCGGATGGCCTCAGAACGTTGTCGTCAGGCTCATCCAGAAACGGCGGCCCTCCATCACCGTGTTGAAATCCGTCTGCTCGACCTTCTTGTCCAGGAGATTGTAGACGGCGGCACTGAGGGTCAGGCCTTCGCCGAGCAGTCTCGGCAACGCCTCCGACTTCGAGGCGGCGCGCAACACGGCGCGCGCACTGTGGTCGGGCCGATCGCGCCAGATGGCGCGGTAGGACCGACAATCATGCCTCAGGCCGCCAGGCCCTTCTTGGCCAACATGGCATCGGGGCTCGGCAGCTTGCCGCGGAACCCCTTGTAGGCGTCTTCCGGATCGATGGAGCCGCCGACCGAATAGACGTTGTCCCTGAGCTTGCGCGCCATGACGGGATCGAAAGGATTGCCCGTCTCTTCGAAGGCGGCAAACGCATCCGCATCGAGCACTTCCGACCACATGTAGGAATAGTACCCCGCAGAGTAGCCGTCCCCGGAGAAGACATGCAGGAAATGCGGGCTGCGATGCCGCATGACGATCGACTTCGGCATGCCGATCTTTTCCAGTGTCGCCGTTTCGAGCGCCATCGGCTCACCCTGCGTTTCCGCCGTGTGATAGGCCATGTCGACCAAGGCGGACGAGGTGAACTCGACCGTGGCGAAGCCGGAGTTGAAGGTGCGTGCGGCCAGCACCTTGTCGAGCAGCGCCTCGGGCATCGGCTCGCCGGTCTGGTAGTGCACCGCATAGCGCTTGAGGATATCCGGCACCGTCAGCCAGTGTTCGTAGAGCTGCGAAGGCAGTTCGACGAAATCTCGCGACACGCCCGTACCGGATACGGAGGGGTAGGTGACGTTGGATAGCATGCCATGCAACGCATGCCCGAACTCGTGGAAGAGGGTGCGCGCGTCGTCGAGCGACAGGAGCGCCGGCTTGCCTTCAGCGGGTTTGGCAAAGTTGCAGACGTTGTAGATGATCGGCAGTTCGCCGACGGTGCCGTTCTTGAGCGTCAGCTTGTGCTGAGACTGGAACGAACTCATCCAGGCGCCGGAGCGCTTCGACGAACGCGCGAAGTAATCGCCGAGGAACAGCGCCACAAGCTTGCCGGCGGCGTCGCGGATCTCGAAGACGCGCACATCCGGATGATAGCCGGCCATGCCCTTCTTTTCCGTCGCGGTGATGCCGAACAGGCGCTGGGCGACATCGAAGCAGGCGTAGATGATCTTTTCGAGCTGCAGATAGGGCTTCAGCTCGCCTTCCGAGAAATTGAACTTTTCGGCACGCAGCTTTTCCGCATAGTGGCGCCAGTCCCACGGCATGACGTCGTGATTGCGGCCTTCGGCTGCGATCAGCTTGGCAAGATCGGCCTCTTCCTCGCGGGCACGGGAGACCGCCTTTTCCCAGACCTGCATCAACAGGCCGTTCACGGCTGCCGGTGTCTTGGCCATGGTGTTGTCGAGCTTCAGCGCCGCGTAATTGGCATAGCCGAGCAGCCTGGCCTTCTCGGCCCGCAGAGCCAGCGTTTCGGCGATGAGGCCGCGATTGTCGGTCTCGCCGCCATTCTCACCGCGGGCGATCCAGGCCCGGAAGGCCTGCTCCCTCAGCTCGCGATTGTCGGAGAAGGTCAGAAACGGCTCGATGATCGAACGCGACAGCGTCACCGCATATTTGCTCTTTTCGCCGCGGTCGCTGGCGGCAGCCGCCATGGCGTCGCGCAGGAAGTCCGGCACCCCGGCCAGATCCTCGTCGCTCTCAAGGAAGAGGGCCCAGTTCTTTTCGTCGGCAAGCACGTTCTGACCGAACTTGGCGCCGAGGCCGGCAAGCGTCTCGTTGATCGCCGCCAGCCGCTCCTGCTCATCCTTCGCCAGCTTCGCGCCGGATTTGACGAAACCCTTCCAGTGCCGCTCCAGGACCCGCGTCGCCTCAAGGTCGAGACCGAGGGTTTCGCGGTTTTCCCACAGCGTGTCGATCCGCTTGAACAGCGCTGCATTCGTGCCGATCCTGGAATAGTGCCGGGACATTTTCGGCGCGATGTCGCGTTCCAGCGCCTGGATGGTTTCGTTGGTGTCGGCGCCGGCCTTGTTCCAGAAGAGCGAGGAGATGCGCGACAGCTCATCGCCGGCAATCTCAAGCGCGATCACGGTGTTGTCGAAGGTCGGCGCATCAGTGCTTCCGGCGATTTCGTCGATCTCCGCTTCATGCACCTTGAAGGCCGCCTCGAAGGCGGGCGCGAAATCCGTGTCCTTCACCAGGTCGAAGCGGGGCAAGCCCTCATGTCCGGTCCAGGTCGTCAGGGCAGGATTGAGCGGGGTGCTGGCGGTCATGAAGGATCCTTTCGCATGCGGATGCCGGCTAATGGCCGGGGAGGGGAGCGCCCACGCAGCTGGAGACAACGTCGGGCGGAAGAGCTTGAGGTGGTTGCTGGCGGCCCCAGCGTCAAGACTTGGGCTTGGGTTTCAGGGCTTGCGCAGACCGAGAAGGCCGGGGGCGGCGTGCCACACGGCCTGGACGGCAAAGCCGATGAACAGCAGCCCTGAGAGCCGAACGATCGCCAGCTCATGGTGGCGATAGAAACGCCGAACGACCGACGCGCCGATGATTACGATCAGGATCAGGTCGGCAACGAGAAAGCCGATAAGCGAGACGCCGAGCAGCATCGGCAGGGCGTCGAATTCAAGCGCGTTGGCGGAGCCGGCGAGCAGGGCGGTGAAGGTCGCGAGCGCCACCGGATACCCCTTCGGGTTTGTCAGGCCGAAGATAAGCCCGCGCCGGAGCGGTCGCTCCACCGTGATCAGCGCCCTGTTTTCGCCCGTCGGCCGGGCGCGCAGCGCGGTCCAGCCGATCCAGCCGAGATAGAGGCCACAGAAGAGGCCGAGAATGTCGAAGATCGTCGTGCCGACCGAACGCGCGCCGACGATCGCAACCAGCGCCAAGCCCGACCAGAGGATATCGCCGGCGAGATGGCCGCCCATGAACAGGGCGCCTGCCTTGCGGCCCTGGCCGGCACCGATGCCGAGCAAGGCCAGAAAAGCCGGCCCGGGAATGAGCGTATAGGAAAGGGCGGCGAGAAAGGCACCGATCAGCAGCGTCTCGGACATGGCGGGTCCCCGGTTGTGTCAGCGGCCATTCGATCCCCAGCCAACGATTCCGTCAAGCGGAAAGGCTGCTCCGAGAGAATGTCGAAACGGGAACTGCAAAAACGCTCCAGGATTTCCAGGCGCACGGTCGCTTCGCGAAAATCGGTAGGCGCGAACGGCAAGACAGACCTCCACCGAAGAGTGGCGGCATGCAGTGACACGAAGAACTGTGTTCTAGCGACGGGAACCGCTGGCTCGACGGTTGCCGAAGACAAGGGCATTGACGCTGGCGCCGAGAAGCGTCGTGATCTCGTGAGTGAAATTGCGCATGATCTCGATCCTTTTCCGTGTGTGTGCGGGCGTTGCGGCTTCGGGCCGCGGATGTGAGAATTCCACCCTTTCGGCGTGCACGCTGTTTCTCCGGTAACCGGCGCGGGGCCGGGATGTTGGCGCACAATTCTTTCGTCGCGATCATTTCCCTCGATACGAAGTTGCGCTAAGACGCGCGCGAGTTTTCCCCGCGAGAAGGACTTTCCATGACAGTGCGCAATCTCTTCCTTCTGCCCGGCGACGGCATCGGCCCGGAAGCCATGGCGGAAGTCCGCAAAATCATCGCCTACATGAATGCCGAGCTTGGCGCCGGCTTCGTGACGGACGAAGGCCTCGTCGGCGGTTCTGCCTATGACGCCC